>CAZRIB010000029.1:0-16539 GCA_964600035.1 uncultured Ardenticatenaceae bacterium
TACTTGGTGATGCCGTTTTGGAAATTGACATCATTCCCAACATTGCCCGGTGTGCTTCCATTGTGGGGGTTGCCCGTGAATATGCAGCCTTAACAAACCAACCACTCCGTCAGCCAGATTACAACGTGACCATTGAAGGGGAAGAAGTCCCTGGCGGCGTAGAGCTTTCTACTGAAAACCCGGAACTTAACCCACGATTTGTTGCCATTGTGATCAAAGGTATCGAGCAAAAGCAAAGCCCATACTGGATGCAGTATCGCTTGCGGCAGGCAGGACAACGGCCGATTAATGTGGTCGTCGATGTCAGCAACTATGTCATGCTGGAAATGGGGCAGCCCAACCACACCTTCGACTACGACTTTCTGCGCCAACGGGCAGACCAATATGCGCCCAACGGCCGTATCCACATCCACACCCGCCTGCCACATGAGGGAGAAACTTTGCGCACATTGGATGGTGAAATTCATGAGCTGAAGCCCATCAACATTTTGGTAACAGACCCATTGGGCAACTTAAGCCTGGGTGGGGTCATGGGTGGCTACGACAGCGAAATTAAAGAAACCACCACCAACGTTTTGCTGGAAGCGGCGGCCTGGAATTTCATCAACATACGGCGTACTGCCAACCAGCTTGGTGTTCACACAGAAGCGGCTTTTCGTTTTAGCCGGGGTGTACACCCCAGCCAGGCCATGTTGGGGGCAAAACGGGCGGCAGAACTGCTGAGACGGCTGGCGGGCGGCACGGTTCATGCGCCTATTTATGATTACTACCCCATGCCGCCTGAACCCGTTTCAGTGACGCTAAAATACCGGTATGCCCGGCAGTTGAGTGGTTTGGATTTGACCGGGGAAGAAATGGCGGCGCTTTTACGGCGGCTGGAATTTGAGGTAACGACTTATGACGATTATCTGGTGGCTGTGACGCCTGATCATCGTATGGATATTGAAGGGCCGCATGATTTGGTGGAGGAAATTTGCCGGGTGTATGGTTACGGCCGTATCCCCTCCACCGTACTGTCCGACACCCTGCCCCCACAAAGAGGCAACCCCGCGCTGGAACAAGAAATGCGCATCAAAGACATCCTGGTTGGTGCAGGCCTCAACGAAATCATCACTTACCGCATGACCTCACCTGAGCGAGAAGCAAAACTGTTCCCCAACGGAGAAATTCCTTGGAAAGAAAACAGCTACGTCACCATTACCAACCCCAATTCACCAGAACGGCGCGTTATGCGGCACAGCCTGCTTTCCTCAGCAATGGAAATTGCCACCGCCAACAGCCGTTACCAGGAACGCATTGCCATCTTTGAAACAGGCCACATCTACATGGACAGCCCCGACCAGGTGCTGCCAGACGAACTGCCCCGGCTGGCTGTGGTGCTAACTGGCCGCCGCGACCCGGAACATTGGCAAAACAATCAGCCGAGCCTGATGGATTTTTACGACCTGAAGGGGCTGCTTGAGCATCTGCTGGAAACCTTGCATATAGAAGCCCAATTTGAACCGACCAGTCATCCTACTTACCGGCCTGGCAGAGCCGCCCGGCTGGTGGCAGGGGAAACTGAAATTGGCGTGTTGGGTGAACTGCATCCGCTGGTGGTAGAAGCCTTTGAAATGCGTGTGGAGCGGGAGCAGCCGGTGCTGGCGGCAGAATTGGACATGGCCGCGCTCATTGCGGCAATTCCTTTTGCCCATGCTTACCAGCCCATTTCACCTTATCCTGCTGTGCGCGAGGACTTGGCATTGGTGATGGATGAAGAGATTCCGGCGGCAGCGGTAACGGAGGTAATTAAGCGGGCAGGTGGGGCTTTGTTAACGGCCGTTGAACTGTTCGACGTCTACCGCGGCGGCAACATCCCTGCCGGACAAAAAAGCCTTGCCTATCACCTGACCTTCCAATCCCAAACAAAGACATTAAACGACAAAGTTATCAAGAAAAACCGTCAGCGTATCCTCAAACAGTTAGAACGCGAACTAAATATCAAGTTACGGTAATCAATCTTCAGGAAGGCGGTGGCAATTTCACCGCCTTCTTTCATTTCACCATCCCTATGCTTCATTCAATCCTGCGCCATCTTTTGCTCCTAATCGGCCGTATCCTCAGCAAACTCATCTTCAAACTTACCATTACCGGGCAAGAACATTTGCCACCCGCAAACAATGGCCCCCTGCTTATTATCAGCAACCATTTCAGTTGGTTCGAGCCATTCCTGTTGGGTATACATCTTAGACAATACAACATTCGCTTTTATGCGGCCGCCGAATTGAAAGAAAAAGTGCTGTTTCGCCCTATCCTCTACACATTTCATCCCATTTTGGTTCATCGTGGGCAGGTTGATCGCCGCGCACTCCGCGAGGCCATCCAAACATTGGAAAGTGGCGGCACAGTCGCCATTTTCCCGGAGGGCGGCATTGATCCTGACCTCCGCGATCGCATTAATCGCGGAGAAATGGTGCATGAAGTACAGGGGCACATGTCCAGAGAGAGCGCCCAATTGATTGATGCCAGGCCCGGTGCAGCTTATTTGGCCGTCCGCACACAGACGCCCATTTTGCCAGTGGCTTTTTTGGGCACAGAACAAACGTTAAATAATTTGCGTCGTGGCCGGCGAACGGCCGTTTCCATGACCATTGGCCCCCTTTTTGGCCCCTACCCCCCACTGCCCAAAACGACAAAACATCAGCGCCGCCAACACCTCGACCAACTGGCAGACAACATGATGTGCCAGCTCGCCGCCCTGCTCCCTCCCGCCCATCGCGGCCCCTATCAATAATTCGTACAATCTACCCAAAAACCGCCAGTTTTTTCTGTGCGAATCTATTGACATGCATTAAATTCATGATATAGTTGACTCATCAACTACTTTGTTGCAATTGGAAGAGAAGAGAATCCAAACATGACAACAGAAGTCATCGAAATTTACAACCTGCTTAAGGAGCTGTTTATCCTGCTAGACGATGGCGATCGCCAACTTCTGAGCCGGTTTAATTTGTCAGTTCCCCGCTTCTATATCCTGGTACATTTGGGCGAGCAGCCAGGTATTTCATTCCGCCAATTAAGTGATTTAATTTTATGCGACAAAAGCAATGTGACCCGCCTCATTAAAGGACTGGAAATGGATGGGTTGGTTGAAAGACGGCCACACGAAACAGACGGCCGTACCTATCGCCTCTTCCTCACAGATTCAGGAGAACAAGTCCGCGAAAAAGCACTTGCCGCCCACACCCTCTACAACCAACAACGTCTAAGCATCACCCTGGAACAGGGAAACCTCTACGAGCAACTGGCTGAACTAAAAAAAAGTCTATTAGCCCAGTTAGACCCTGTTCTGCCTTAACCTAAACTTCCATGCTGATGGTTAAACATCCCAAAAAACAAAGCTGTCTTTCAAACAGAAAAATTTGAAAAGATCGACAAGTAGATGAACGCCTTTAAGGAGGTGATGCCTGGTCAGTGATGGCGAAACACCCTATCAAATTAGATTCTATCAAAGTCAATAACACAAATTTCGAAAATTAAAATTCGGAGGAGATTTTTAATGAACAAAAGATTGTATTTACTAATTGTTGTCTTGCTGCTGGGTTCGCTGGCCCTGGTGGCTTGTGGCGGAAATACAGAGGAACCTGTCGTAGAAGAAACGGCCGTTGAACAACCCGCCGCAGAACAACCCACCGAGGCCCCAATGGAAGAGCCAACAGAAGCTCCCATGGAAGAGCCAACAGAAGCTCCCATGGAAGAGCCAACCGAGGCCCCTATGGAAGAACCCACCCCTGAACCGGTAGAAGAGCCGGCTACAGCCGAAACCCCAGAAGTTTTCATTACCGTCTGGGCAGACGACACCCGCGCCCCCATTCTGGCCGCCTTGGGTGAAGAATTCCAGGCTGCATACGGCGTTGGGCTGGTTGTTGAGCAAGTTGCCGACATCCGCGACCAATTCGTCATTGCCGCACCGGCAGGCGAAGGCCCCGACATCATCGTTGGCGCCCACGACTGGCTGGGTCAGCTCGTAGCCAGCGGTCTGCTCGCCCCCATCGACCTGGGCGACAAAGCCGATGCCTTCACCGATGTTTCCCTGACCGGCTTCACATACGATGGTCAACTGTACGGTATGCCCTACGCCACTGAAAACCTTGCCTTCTTCTACAACACAGACCTGGTAGAAACCCCACCCGCAACCTGGGACGAACTGGTTACAATGGGAACAGCCCTGCAAGATAATGGCGATGTCACCTACGGTTTTGGCCTGACTGGCACCACATACGATGCCTTCCCGCTGCAAACAGCATTTGGCGGTTACGTATTCGGCCGTGACGAAGCTGGCAACTACGATCCAACCGATGTTGGCATTGACAGCGAAGGCATGATTGCCGCCGGTAACTGGATTGCCGAACAAGTTCAATCCGGCTTCATGAGCGACAACACCGACTGGGACACCACCCACGCCCTCTTTGAAACAGGCGAAATCCCGTTCCTCATGGCAGGCCCCTGGGCACTCGACCGCATCCGTGAATCTGGCGTTCCGTACGCCATCACCACCTTCCCCGAAGGCCCCGCAGGCCCTGGCGTTCCATTTGCTGGTGTCCAAGGCTTCATGGTCAACGCCTTCAGCGAAAATGTTCTGCTAGCCCAGGCATTCCTCACTGAATTCGTCGCCACCGACGAAGTGATGACAGAACTGTATCTCTCCAACAATCGTCCTTCCGCCTTCAAGAGCGTACTGGAAGCAACAGACGATGCCGACCTGGCCGCCTTTGGCGAAGCTGGCGCAAACGCCATCTTAATGCCAGCCATTCCAGAAATGGGCTCCGTTTGGGCTTCCTGGGGTGACGCGTTCACCCTGATCATCCAGGGCGAACAAACGGCCGAAGAAGCACTGACCAATGCCGCCGCTCAAATTCGGGCGCTTATTGGTGGTGCGGCCGTTGGCATGGTCAACGTCCCCGGTTCATGGCAGGCCGCCAGCGGCGTCTGCGAAGGCGACTGGGATCCAGCATGTGAAGGCAGCGCCTTGACCGAAGTAGACGGCAAATACACTGGTACATTCGACCTGCCCGCAGGCGATTACGAAGTGAAAGTTGCTCTGGACGGGTCATGGACCACCAACTACGGTGTTGATGGCGAAGCCGACGGCGCGAACTATCAATTCACAATGGATCAGGATGGCAAAGTGACCTTCACTTACGATCCAGAAACCCATCTGTTGGAAATCGTCACTGAATAATCTTTTTTGAAAAATACAAGAAGGCCGGGGGAAACCTCGGCCTTCTTTGCAAAAAACCGAAACGTATGTACGGGAGCTTCAGAAAAGTGGAGAAGGAGGGCGACTTGTGAGCGCGCTGCAATTTTCAAATGGGAAGAAATCATCTTCTCCATCCAGTTCATTAAGCAGCATTGTCATCCGTTTGGTCTTGCTGTTTGCAATAGATGCATTTGCTATCTGGTTTACTGTCAATCTGGTTAGCAACGAGGCCTATTTTTTGGCGGCTGCAATCGGAGTCGTCACTGTCATGAGCAATGTCATCATCTTGCGCCATGATTTGTACCCTTTGCGCTGGATGCTGATCGGCTTGGTCATGATGGTGCTTTTTTCAATTTACCCCAATCTGTTCACCATTTCAGTCGCCTTCACAAATTTTGGCGACGGACATTTGCTGGCTAAAGACCAGGCCATTGAACAAATTTTGAAAGAAAAGTATCTGCCGGAAGGCGGCAGTGCATTCCGGTGGACAGCCTTTGAAAGTGAAGATGGCACATACGCCCTGTGGCTGCTGGATGCAGAAGGCAATGGCTACTTTGCAGTGCCCGGTGAGCCGCTGCAACAATTACAACCCGGAGAAAACGGCGTTGGCGAATTGGACGGCGATGGTATTCCCAAAAGCATTGAAGGCTATAAACGACTGAACCCCATTTTGCTGGCGGCTGGTGCAGGGGACGCTGTTAAAGATATTTTGTTTGGCCCTCCAGAGAAGCCTATTCAAATTCGTTCTCCTCAAGAGGCTGCAGAACTGCAACCCTTGTATCTTTACGACGAAGAGCAGGACGTTCTAATTAACCAGGAAACCGGTGTTATCTACACACCAATTGACGGCACGTTTACTTCACCAACGGGGGAAGAACTGCGCCCGGGTTTTCAGGCTTATGTGGGATTTGAGAATTTCTCCCGCTTTTTCACCAGCCCTGCGTTGCAAGGGCCATTGGTGCGGATTATTACCTGGAACTTTGCTTTTGCTTTTTTGAGTGTTTTTATGACGTTTGCTTTGGGGTTGACAATTGCACTCATTTACAATGACCCCAAATTCCCCGGCAAGAAAATTATTCAGTCATTTTTGTTGATTCCGTACACAATTCCCAGCTTGATTACGATTTTGATTTGGCGAGGGCTGCTGAACACTCAGGTGGGTATTGTGAACCGGGTGCTGAATCAGCTGATTGGCGTTGCGCCGCCCTGGACTGAAGACCAATGGTGGGCCAAGATAGCCATTTTGTTAGTTAATTTATGGCTGGGCTACCCATACTTTATGTTAATTTGCAGCGGTGCATTACAAGCCATTCCGGCGGAGCTTTATCATGCGGCCGAGGTGGACGGGGCCAGTATTTGGCAGCGTTTTACCAAGATTACTCTGCCTTTGTTGTTGGTGGCTGTTGGGCCGTTGTTGGTGGCCTCATTTACATTCAACTTTAATAACTTTAATTTGATTTATCTGTTTATCGGCGGTGGGCCACCCATTGCGGGGGCGGCAACGCGTGCCGGGCATACGGATATTTTGATTAGTTATGTGTATAACCTGGCTTTTGCCGGTGGTCGTGGCTTTGATTATGGTCTGGCTTCGGCCGTTACGATTGTTATTTTCTTCATTGTAGGATCCATTACTTTGTTCCAATTCCGCTACACTCAAATGTGGGAGGAGGTAAGCGAGAATGTCTAACCTCAATTTGGTACGCTCTGTTCGCGAGTCACAAAAATTGCAGAAGCGTTTGTCTATTGTGATTCGGTGGATTATTGCCCTGTTTTTGATTGCGTTTGCTGTTTTCCCGGTGTTGTGGATTGTTTCGGCGGCTTTTAACCCGGCGGATACACTGGCAACACAAACGTTGATTCCAAGAAATGCGGGATTGGAGAATTTTACGGAGCTGTTTAACAGTCCGGTTTTCCCATATTGGACGTGGTATTGGAATTCAATCAAGATTGCCACTATTTCGACAGTGTTGTCGGTGTCGATTACCACGCTGGCGGCTTATGCGTTTTCGCGCTTTCGTTTTCAGGGACGCGTGACGATGCTAAAAGCGCTTTTGCTTATTCAGGTGTTTCCGGGTTTGCTGGCGATGGTTGCAATTTTCCTGATGATTTCGCAAATTGGCGATTTGATTCCCAGTTTTGGCCTGGATACCCACGCAGGTTTGATTTTGGTGTATATGGGCGGTGCAATGGGTATTAACATCTGGCTGATGAAGGGCTTTTTTGACACGATTCCCCGCGAAATTGATGAGTCGGCTATGGTGGACGGCGCAACGCATTGGCAGATTTTTACGAAGCTTTTGCTGCCTTTGATGCGGCCGATTTTGGTGGTAATTGGCATTTTGTCTTTCATTGGTACGTATGGTGATTTTATTCTGGCGCGTGTGCTTTTGAAGAGTACGGAAAAGTATACGTTGATGGTTGGCTTGCAGATTTTTACGTCTGGTCAGTTTTCGCAGAAGTGGGGTCAGTTTACGGCCGGTGCGCTTTTGGGTGCGCTGCCGATTATGCTGATTTATTTGCTTTTGCAGGATCAGATTGTTGGCGGGCTGACTCGTGGCTCTGTGAAAGGGTAATTTGTTGTTCTATGATTGAAGTTTGAAGGATTAATGCGTTTAACGGCCGTTTCTGGTGTCTGGAAACGGCCGTTTCTATTCCAATATGATAAAAAAAACACCCCTACTCCTCCTATTCCTGCTCATCCTGCTGGTGGCCGCCTGTGAAGAAGCCTCCCCTGTAGAAACACCAGCACCATCGCCCACAGCAATACCAACAGATGTCGCTACGGCCGTACCCACACCAACCCCCATCCCCCCCACACCGGAACCGACACCAGACCCCTTCTACCAGGGCACAAACGACTACCCCTGGTGGAACGACGTCGTCTGGTACGAAATCTTCGTCCGCAGCTTCTACGACAGCAACGGCGACGGCATTGGCGACCTGAACGGCGTTATTGAAAAACTGGACTACCTCAACGACGGCGACCCCAACACCACTGACGACCTCGGCATCACCGGCATCTGGCTCATGCCCATCATGGCTTCACCCAGCTACCACGGCTACGACGTTGTAGACTACTTTCAGGTAGATGCCTCCTACGGCACAAACGACGACTTCAAACGGCTCGTGGAAGAAGCCCACAAACGCGGCATCTACGTCATCGTTGACTTTGTGATGAACCACACCTCCACCCAACACCCCTGGTTCATCGAATCCAAAGACCCCAACTCCGACAAGCGTGACTGGTACGTGTGGCGAGATGAAAACCCCGGTTTTCGCGGCCCCTGGGGACAGCCCGTCTGGTATAAAGAAGGCGACAGCTACTACTACGCCGTCTTTTGGAGCGGCATGCCCGACCTGAATTACCAAAACCCGGAAGTAACGGCCGCTATGTTTGAGCGCATCCAATACTGGCTAACCGAAATGGGCGCAGATGGCTTCCGACTGGATGCCATCAAACACATGATAGAAGACGGCCAAATACAAGAAAACAGCTACGCCACCCACGACTGGCTGGAGAACTTTTATACCTTTTACAAAGGGGTCAAGCCCAACGCGTTTACCGTGGGTGAAGCCTGGACAGGCACACAGCAAGTTGTGGACTACACTGGCGACGAAGTAGATATTGCCTTCCAATTCGACCTGGCCGAAGACATCATCAACGCAGTCGATACCGGGCTGGTCTCCGTATTTACCAAAACAATGACCGAAGTCTACACCAGCTTCCCGCCCAACCAATACGCCACATTCATTACCAACCACGACCACAACCGCACCATGTCCCAGCTTGATGAAGATGAATCAAAAGCAAAGCTGGCCGGTTCCATTTTGTTAACCGGGCCGGGTGTGCCGTTCATTTATTACGGTGAAGAAATTGGCATGATTGGCACAAAGCCAGATGAAGACATTCGCCGCCCCATGCAGTGGGAAAGCGGCAGTCCGAAAGTGGGCTTTACCACCGGCACGCCCTGGCGCGCGCCCGCATACGATTTTCCGGTGCGCAGTGTTGCCCGCCAACAGGATGACCCCGATTCACTGCTTAACCACTACCGGGCACTCATTCACCTGCGCAGCGAGCATGAAGCACTGCGAGTAGGTGATTGGACGCTTGTAGAGGCTAATTCCAGCCGCCTGTATGCCTTTTTACGACAAACAGACAATGAAACAATTTTGGTTGTGATGAACTTTAACCGGAATCCGGTCACCAGTGCGGATTACAGCCTGGAATTTCCCGATGGCACATTTGCCGGGCCGGTCACGGCCGTTTCCCTTTACGGCGCACCACTTACCGGCAGCCCACAAATCAATGCCAATGGCGGCGCAGTCAGCTACACACCCATCACAGAGCTGCCGCCTCGTTCCACACATATCATTCAATTGGTTGGAGAGTGAAAAGAGAGATTGGAGATTGGAGATTAGGGATTATTATGCTCTGCCATCTCCCAATCTCCAATCTCTAATCGCCAAAAAAGCCATGTCAAAGAGATTATTCACCCTGACAATACTTTTGCTGCTCACCATGACCGCCTGCCAGCGTAACGTGCCCACAGAAACGGCCGTTACCCCCACCATTTTCGCCAACATCAGCAGGCAAGCAGGCATCACCCACACCCGCAGCGGCAACGGCCGTGCCATCGGCCAGGCCTGGGGCGACTACAACCAGGACGGCTGGCTCGATTTCTACGTCACCGACACAGCCGGCCCCAACACCCTCTTCCGCAGCAGCGGCGACGGCACATTCAGTCGCCCGCCCATCGCCGACACAGTTGCCCTGCCCCAGGCCTACAGCGGCGGCGCCTCCTTTGCCGACTACGACAACGACGGCTGGCCTGACCTCTTTGTTGCCAATTGGGGACAAAACACCCTCTTCCACAACGACAAAGGGCAAGGCTTCACCGATGTCACAGCCCAGGCCGGACTGGCCGCCGATGAAGCCAACAGCCAAACCGCCTCCTGGGGTGATTACGACAACGACGGTTGGCTCGATTTATACGTCGCCAACTGGTCATGCTACCCCCAATGCGGCCGTCCCAGCCAGGGCGAATCTGACCGCCTGTACCACAACAACGGCGACGGCACATTTACCGATGTCACCCACCTGCTCAACGGGCAAACCTACGGTGCAGGCTTCGTCGCCACCTTCACCGACTACGACAACGACGGCGATTTAGACATTTATCTGGTCAATGACGAATTCCTGTTTCCCATTGGCAACAAGCTTTGGCGCAACGACGGGCCAGGGTGCGACGGCCACTGTTTTACAGAAATTTCTGCCCAGGCTGGCGCAAACACAAAAGTGATGGGCATGGGGCTGGCTACGGCCGATTACGACAACGACACCGACTTTGACTTCTACTTTTCCAATGCCGGGCCAATGACCTTGCTGCAAAACCAGGGCAACGGCACATTCACCGACGTGGCCGCACAGGCCGGTGTTGATGTGCCCAATGGCATCGCCTGGGGCACGGCCGCTTTCGATTACGACAACGACGGCTGGCAAGATTTGTACCTGGCCGTGATGACCACAGCCAACCACAAAGGGCTGGCCGCCAATCCTCTGTTCCACAACAACGGCGACGGCACATTCAGCCGGATTTTATCTGGCAGCGGGGCAGCAGATGTCGGGCCAACAATGGGCGTCGCCACGGCCGATTTTGACAACGACGGCTGGGTAGACCTGCTCATCGGCAACAAAGACGACGGCTACAGCCTGCTGCGCAACCAGCTTGGCGACCAGTCAGAAAATCACTGGCTGACGGTGCGGCTGGTTGGCGGCGGGCCGGTAAATCGGGACGCAGTAGGGGCAAAGGTAACCGTCACCATGCCCAATGGCGTAACCCAGGTGCGAGAGGTGCAAAACGGCAGCAGTCTGGGCGCGGGCAATGACCTGGCACTGCATTTTGGTCTGGGCACGGCCGTTACCATTCCCACCCTCACCATCACCTGGCCAGACGGCCGCAGCCAGCACTTTACCAACGTACCCGCAGACCGGCAGATCACCCTGCCATACCCCATCGACCCCGCCGCAGAAGCCGCCCAACGGGAAGCGCTGTACAACAACACCGAGCCTGTACCGGCCAACGCCGCCGCCTTTGGGCGCAATCTGGCGCTGGCACTTGGCCTGATGGCTGTCATTGTGCTTCTGGCGCGGCTGCGGCTGGCGTGGCAGCCGGTACACGTAACGGCCGTACTCCTTTCTGGCGTGGCCGCTCTGCTTATTGGCATCGTTTGGGTTGGGAACAATGCCCGTCCTGCCACTGCCCAGCCCGCAGACCGCGAGTTGGCCGCGCTGTTGTCCCAGGCCAATGTCACTTTGCCAGAGCGGCTGCCATCGTCAAATGCCGCCAAAGTGGCATTGGGAGAAGCCCTGTTTTGGGACCCAATTCTGAGCGGTAACAAGGATATTGCCTGTGCCACCTGCCATCATCCATTGGCCGCAACAGGTGACGGCCTCTCCCTCTCCATTGGTACGGGTGGCGTGGGTATTGGCACAGAGCGGGTGATGGTGAACGGCCGTCAACTGCTCATCCCGCGGAATGCCACTCCGATTTACAACCTGGCGCTGGCTGGCATGGACACGTTGTTTTGGGACGGCCGTGTACAGGGCACAGCCACATCCGGCTTTGACACCCCCGCGAACGACGACCTGCCCTTTGGTCTGGACAATGCCATTGCTGCCCAGGCCATGTTCCCCGTTACATCACGGGAGGAAATGCGCGGCCATCGCGGCGATCGGGACATTTTTGGCGAGCGAAATGAACTGGCCAGTTTTAGCAGCCACCAATGGCCGCAAATTTGGGACGGCATTATGTCCCGCGTGCTGGAAATTCCAGCCTACCGCCAGCTTTTTCAGGCCGCTTACCCGGATGTGCCGTTAGACAAGCTTGGTTTTGAACATGCGGCCAACGCCATTGCCGCTTACCAAATGGAAACGTTTACGTTTTTGGATAGTCCCTGGGATTTGTATTTGCAGGGGGATGCGGCGGCCTTGTCGGCGGAGCAGTTGGCCGGGGCGAAGCTGTTTTTTGGCAAGGCGGGGTGCGCGCGCTGTCATAATGGCCCGCTGTTGAGTGACATGCGCTTTTACAACATTGGTGTGCCGCAAATTGGCCCGGGCAAGGGGATGGAAGCGCCGCTGGATTACGGCCGTGCCCGTGAAACAGGGGATGAGGCAGATTTGTTTGCCTTCCGCACGCCGCCGCTGCGCAATGTGGCGATTACTGGCCCCTGGATGCACAATGGCGCGTTTACGTCGTTGGAAACGGCCGTACGCCATCACCTGGACCCGGCGGCATCGGTGGCCGCTTATGACATGGGACAGTTGTCAGAGATGGTACAGGCGGAAGATTCGGGGGATACGGCCGTTCACACAGCCGCACTCAACGCACCATCATTCACCCGCCCGGCCGGAGACCTGAGCGATGCGGAAGTAGCGGCCTTGCTTGCCTTTTTGCATGCGCTTACATCACCCAGCGCCGAAAATCTGGGGCATACTATTCCAGGTGCTGTGCCTAGTGGGATGGCTATTGATAATTGAGAGATTAAGAGATTGGGAGATTGGAGATTATCCATTCTCCACCAGTCAGGGGGTTTTTATGCAAGAATTTGCTTTTGGAACATTATCTACACCTGAAAAACGTACGGAGTATGTGAAGGAGCGGCGGCGGGGTGTGCGCCATTTGTACAGAATGCAGCCGCGTGCGCCGAAAGCTGGCGATGAGCCGGTTATTTTGGCAACGACGGCGCTGGATGAAACGGTAACGGCCGTGACCTGCCATATTCTGGAACCAGAACCCTGCACCATTCCCCTGACAATTGTGGATACAACGTGGGATGTGTTCAACTGGAAATATCTGCAAACATGGCGGGCGCAGCTGCCGGCCTTTGCCGATGGCACGCTGGTGCGTTACAAAATTGCGGCTGCTACCTTCCACGGCAAGACGATTTGGGCGGATGATGACACCACGTTTGCCTATTTGGTGGGGGAAGCGGTGGAACCGGCCTGGGCCAGCGAGGCGGTTGTGTACCAGATTTTTCCTGACCGGTTTTACCCCGGAAACGGCCGTGACTGGAATCCCGTCACCTCACTCAGCGACATCTACGGCGGCACAATTCGCGGCATCATCGACAAGCTGGCGTGGATAAGCGACCTCGGCATCAACGCCATCTGGCTCAACCCCTTCTTCCCCGACGAAAGCCATCATGGCTACCACGCCACCGACTACTTCAGCGTCAACCCACGCCTGGGCACAATGGACGACATCCGCGAACTGGTAAGCAAAGCCCACGCCCGCGGCATCCGCATGATCCTGGACTTTGTCGCCAACCATTGGGGCAGCAAACACCCCACCTTCCAGGCCGCCCAAAAAGACAAAAACAGCGACTATTACCACTGGTACAACTGGATTGATTGGCCGCACGATTACGAAACTTTTTTTGGCGTGATGGATCTGCCCCAAATCAATGTGGATTATCCGGCAGCACGCGCCCACCTGTTTGAAAGTGTGCAATTTTGGCTGGCAGAGGTCGGTTTTGACGGGCTGCGGCTGGATTACGCGCTGGGGCCATCACATGATTTTTGGACGGCACTGCGCCAGCTTGTCAAAGGCATCAACCCCGACATCTGGATTTTTGGGGAAGTGGTAGAAACACCCGCCACCCTGCTCACCTACGAAGGGCGCATGGACGGCTGTCTGGATTTTGTGCTGATGCAGGCCTTGCGTGACACCTTTGCCATGGGACGCATGAATATCACCGCCTTTGATGCCTTTCTCAACCAGCATGAGCAATTTATTCCCCGCACGTTTAGCCTGCCCACTTTTTTGGACAACCACGACACCAACCGCTTTTTGTGGCTGGCCGGTAATGACAAACGCAAGCTGAAGCAGGCGGCGTTGTGCCAATTCACCCTGCGCGGCGCACCCATTATTTACAATGGCACAGAAGTGGGCGTAACGCAGGCACAGGGCATGTGGGAGCCAGACAGTGCAGGCATGGAGGAGTGTCGCCGTCCCATGCCCTGGGGTGATGAGGATGAGGATTTGCTGGCTTATTACAAATGGCTGGTTCGTTTCCGGCGGGAGCATCCGGTGCTGTGGCAGGGAAATCGGCGCACGGTTCATGTGGATGGCGAGGCGGGGACGTATGCGTATGTGGTGGAAAACGGCCGTCACGCCATTCTGGTTGCCTTCAACTTAAGCGATGAACCGCACACGCTGTCTGTGGATGATTCAACAAGTGGTATCCGCCATACCTTTGCCCTGTCACCCTGGGGCGGTGATCTATTTGTGAAAGGAGACACCATCGGCAGCATCGACCACCATGAATGAAAATGTGGCAAGTGGCAAAAGCTGCTTGGTAATTCGTAATTGGTAATTTGTAACTGTACAGCCTCTCTAGCTGTGGCCGGTGTCCCCACCGCGCCACCAGCGGCACGGTCTGGAAAGCAGCCCTTCGGGACTGAGATGCGGCCCGAGCACCTGTATAGTCACCGTAATTTTTGGAGAATCGCTTTAATGGCCTGGTTGCAAAAAACGATCACCCTGTCCCCCAAAAGACGCGGCTTTCATCTGGTAACACGGGAAGTTATGGCGCAGCTGCCAGAATTGAGTCAATTTTCAGTGGGGTTAGCCCATATCTTCATTCAGCACACGTCGGCATCGCTGGCATTGAATGAAAATGCTGACCCCACTGTGCGGCAGGATATGGAACGCCATTTCAATGAGCTGGTTCCTGAAAATGCGCCCTATTACATCCACACGTACGAGGGGCCGGATGATATGCCCGCCCATATTAAGGCTGTACTGCTGGGGGCTTCGCTGACGCTGCCGGTGCGTAACGGCCGTTTCCAGTTAGGCACCTGCCAGGGCATATACCAAAACGAGCATCGTAATAACGGCGGGCAGCGGCGGCTGGTGGTAACTGTGCATGGGGAGTAGCTTACCGCCAAAACCCTGCATGCACAGCCTTCCCTTCCTCCTCCAGCAGCGGCCCAATAACGGCCGTTTGCCGCACACCCCGGCTAAAAATGTCCCGGCACGGCACGGCCAGCGACCCGCCGCCTGTCATTTCTGCCAGCCCTGCCACTGAACAGCCAAACACCACCCGGGGAACACCTGCCCAAAAGATAGCCCCGCTGCACATGGGGCACGGCTCTGTGCTTGTATACAACGTACACTCTGCCAACACATCCGGCCCTAATTCTTGCCATGCCTGGCTGATGAGATTGAGTTCTGCATGACGGGTGACATCCTGGCCGGTATTGACACTGTTTACGGCCGTTGCCACCACCACCCCCTGCCGCACCAGCAGCGCTCCAAATGGATGATTCCCTGCTTCACGCGCTTGCCTTGCCAATGCAAATGCCTGCCGCAGCCACTTTTCATGTTCACCTGATTCACCTTTCATGAAACCTTCCTTTAAGTTTGTCATTTTTCTCTTATAACCACCGGTTTTCAGTTGCCTTCTGCTTCATTCTGCGCTACAGTCTAATCATCCGATCACGCTATTTGTTTCGGAAAATAGGAACGCCCGAACGAATGGTTCGGGCTTTTTTCTGCGGAAAGGGCTGCCAGTAACGGCCGTTTCCACAAACTGGAGAATAAAATCATGAGTAACAACCTCGTCGTTGCCGACGGCATTGTCGTTGGCATGGACTACACCCTGCACACAGATGATGGCCAGCTTATCGACTCATCCGAAGGCGAAAAGCCATTGGCATTTCTGCAAGGACAGGGGCACATTATCCCCGGCCTGGAACAGGCCCTGTACGGCATGCGCGAAGGCGACAGCAAAAAAGTTGTTGTTGAACCCGCCGACGCTTATGGCGAATTAGACCCCGACGCCTTCCACAAAGTCCCAATGGAAATCTTTCCAGATGATTTGAGCCTGCAAGTAGGTATGGGACTGCACCTGCGCGACACCAACACCGGCCAGCCGCTGCAAGCCTTCATTTCCGAAATTATGGATGATGGCGTCCTGTTGGACTTCAACCATCCGCTGGCTGGCGAAACCCTGCATTTTGAAGTGACCATTGCCTACCTGCGAGAAGCCACTGAAGAAGAAAAAGCACATGGCCACGTCCACGACGGCAGCCATCAGCACTAAAATTTACAAGAGATTGGAGATTGGAGATTTGGGATTCGCCTACCCCCTAATCTCCTCTTACTGGTACCCGTAATCCGTAATTCGTAATTGGTAATTCGTAATCCGTGTACACTGCTTCTGGTGATTTTGTCGGAAAACGGTATACGGACTTCGGGTTACGGGTACTAGGGGCTAATTGTCACCTGAATCTGGTA
>CAZRIB010000030.1:0-16477 GCA_964600035.1 uncultured Ardenticatenaceae bacterium
CCGGTTGTGTTTGGTTGGGGATTTTTCTATACTGTGATCGATACCGTGTCATTTTGTAAGGAAAATTTATTAAGACGTTACGGCCGTTTCCTGCCCCGCTTGTCATCCTAACCTGCACAAACCACACCCACAAGCCTTCCTCCCCCCGGCTGCCAGCAATAAGGAGAATACAATGGCTGAAATAGATGAAATTCGGCAAGCCAAAAGCACCCATGTCCAACCTCTGATGGGTCGCCAGAACGTCAACGGCGTTGGCATTGGTTACAAAATTGTCAAAGGACGGCAGACAAACCAACTTTGCCTGACCGTTTTGGTGCGCCAAAAATTAACCCAACAAGCACTAACGGCCGAAAACCTTGTGCCCAGAAGCATTGACGGCATTCCAACAGACGTGGTGCAGGTGGGCGAATTATGGGCATCCCAACTGCGCACAGACCGTTATCGTCCGGCGCCGGGCGGCGTGAGCATTGGCCATTATCGCATCACGGCCGGTACATTGGGGGCTGTTGTGCGCGACCGGGCAACTGGTGACCGGCTGATTTTGTCCAACAACCATGTGCTGGCAAACAGCAATGATGCCCAGACCGGTGACCCCATTATTCAACCGGGTGGGGCGGATGGCGGCATTGTTGGTCAGGATACCATTGCCACGCTGGAACGGTTTTGCCCGATTTCCTTTAACTCCCAGGGTGGCGGCAGCTGCGGCATTGCTTCGGCCTATGCCCAGGTGGGGAATGTCATTGCGTCGCTGTTGGGGTCCAGCCACCGGGTGCAGGTGGTGCAGGTCATGCCGCAGGCGGTCAATTTGGTGGATGCGGCCGTTGCCCGTCCGCTGAATGGCGAGGATGTTCTGGATGAAATTTTAGGCATTGGTGCAATCACCGGAACAGTAGATGCCGTTTTGGGAATGCCGGTGCGAAAATCCGGGCGGACCACGGAGTTTACAACGGGTGAGATTTTAACCATTGATTCGACGGTGAGTGTGAATTATGGCAGTGGGCGGGTAGCAACTTTTGAAAATCAGTTGGTTGCCGGGCCGATGTCTCAAGGCGGTGACTCTGGTTCTTTGGTTGTTGCTGGCGATTCGCCGGATGCGGTTGGCCTGTTGTTTGCCGGGTCTGATCAATCTACCATTTTTAATCCGATTCAGGCGGTGTTGGATTGTCTGGATGTGGTGATTGGTTGATGGTGAATGTTTGAGTATTGTTGAGAGGAAACGGCCGTTATGAGTGACATGCAAACCATCCAGACAGTGAAACAAAAATACCAGCAAATGCTGCTGGCAAAAGCCAACGTTGTTGGTGTGGGCATCGGGTATCGTCAGCGTGGCGGCAGCCGTACCCGCGATGTGGTGCTGGTGGTTATGGTGACGCAAAAAGTACCCGCGCACCTGCTTTCGGCTGATGACCTGATTCCCCGTGAATTGGACGGTGTACCGATTGATGTGCAGGCAGTAGGCGAAATTCGTGCCAACAGGTGAGCTTATCATCAAGTAAAGGGTACAGAATCACGCGGGTCACACGAATTGTCACTGTTTCACATTTTGTCTTGGAAAAAGGGCGAGTATACTCTACTCGTCCTTTGTTGTTTTATGGAAAACTTTTTACCGAAATCGCCAATCGTTCGTAACTATTAAGCAGGAACACAGAGTGGCACGGAGAACCACTAAGTTACACAGAGAATAAAGAGATTTTCTTCTTTACTCTGTGAATCTCTGCGAGACCTCTGCGAAACCCTGTGTTCCTAAGGGTTTTCAATATGAACATTTGTATAGATGCAATCGTTATTCACTTTAATCTTTACTCATCAATCATCAATCTTTATTTTTGAAGGAGACACCAATGACCCAATTTACCATTCCCACACAAATGAAGGCTGTGGTGCTGGATGCGTATGAAGGCGCAAAGGCCCTGCGTGTAGATGAGCGCCCGGTTCCAAAACCCGGCCCCAATGAAGTCTTGGTAAAAGTGGCGGCCTCACCAATTAACCCTTCCGATTTGGCTTTTTTGGATGGCCTGTATGGGTTTCGTAAACCACTGCCCACTGTGCCCGGTTTTGAGGGGTCTGGCGTGGTGGTGGCGGCAGGCCCGGGGTTGATGGGGCGTTATTTGTTGGGCAAGCGGGTGGCGTGCGTCAGCCAGAATAAGGGGGATGGTGTTTGGGCAGAGTATGCAGTGACGCGGGTGAATTATGCCCTGCCGCTGGGGAAGGGGGTGTCATTGGAGCAGGGGGCGATGTCGGTGGTGAATCCGTTAACGGCCGTTGCCCTGATAGACATTGCCAAAAAAGGCGGGCACAAAGCCATCATCAACACCGCCGCCGCTGGCATATTGGGGCAAATGATCATGCGGTTAGGGCAGGCTGAAGGGTTGGACGTGGTGAACATTGTCCGGCGGGAAGAACAAGTCACCATGCTTCAGGAAAGGGGAGCAAAACACGTTCTCAACAGCACCTCACCGGATTTTGATAAATCTCTGAAAGAGCTGTGTCATCAGCTTAATGTCAGGCTGGCCTTTGATGCTGTTGCCGGCCAAATGACCTTTCAACTGCTGGAGGCGATGCCGTCCAAAAGCACGGTGACCATTTATGGCGGGTTGTCTTTTCAACCGGCACAGGTTTCACCGGGTCATGTCATATTTCAGCGTAAGCAGGTTAACGGGTTTTGGCTGACGCAGTGGCTGGCGAGTAAAAATATCTTGCAAAGTATGGCTGTCTGGCGGCGGGGACAGCAGTTGTTAGGGTCTGCGCTGCGGTCGGATGTACGGGCGCGGTATGGGCTGGAGGCTGTGCAAACGGCCGTTTCTGATTATCAGCAGCAAATGACCGGGGGTAAAGTATTGATTGTGCCTCAATCACCGTAGTACCCGAATTCCGTATACCGTTTTCCGATGAAGTTACCAGAGGCAGTATACACAAAAACAGGGTGTGGCTATATTCACACACCCTGTTTTTTTATGCAGAAAATGGCAGATTATTGGCCTTGTGCCACTTGAGAAATGGCCTTATACACGCGCTCCGGTGTAAAGGGGATGCGGCGGATGCGCACGCCAATGGCATCGTATACGGCATTGGCAATTGCCGGAGCAACGCCATCTTTGGGGATTTCAGCGATGGCTTTTGCGCCAAAGGGGCCGGTTGGTTCATTGGTTTGAACCAAAATCGCCTTCATCCAGGGCATTTCGTCTGCCCGGTAAATGTGGTAAGGGCCAATCTGATCGTTCATCAGGTTACCGCTTTCGTCGTACACCATCTCTTCGCAGTGCCCGTAACCCAATGCCTGAGTCATGCCGCCTTCTACCTGGCCGCTGGCGGTGATGGGATTAATGGGCACACCGGCATCCACGGCCATGACCAGTTTGGTGACGGTTACCTGCCCTGTTTCGGTATCTACTTCCACTTCGGCAAACTGCCCGGCAAAGGGCGGCGGGGAGGCCAGGCTAACGTAGGAAGCGTGTGCCATGAGTTGGCGTTGGTCTTCCTGGTGCAGGCTGTGCAGGGCGATTTCGGCCAGTGTCAGGACACGGCCGTCTGGGGAAACGGCCGTTTTGTTCATCAACTGCACATCCTCCCACGCAGGCAGCTCCCACATCAGGGCAGCCCTTTCTTTAATTTGTTCAGCAATCTTCTCGGCGGCTTTCTTAACGGCCGTACCCGAAATATACGTCGTACTGCTGGCATACGCCCCCACATCAAACGGCGTCATATCCGTGTCACTGGAATAAATTACAATCTCATCCAGCGTCACCCCCAGCACCTCAGCCGCAATCTGGGCCAGCACCGTATCCGATCCCGTGCCCAAATCCGTTGCGCCAACCATCAAATTAAACGAACCATCATCATTAATCTTGATAGATGCAGACCCCATATCTAACCCGGGAATTGCCGAGCCATGCATACACATCGCCGCTCCCAAACCGCGCCGAACATGCGGCTTGCCCGGCACTTCATGCCAGCCCGGTTCAAACTTCCGGTTCCAGCCAATTGCAGCCATTCCCTGCTCAAAACATTCATTCAAACCACAAGACTCAATGATTGGCACTTCCGTAACTGTTTCTTTTTCTCCTTCACCGAGCAGTGGTGCAATCGGCATGGGGTCACCAGCCTGCACCCAATTCTTGCGGCGGAACGCAATGGGATCCATGCCCAACGCATGGGCAATTTCATCCATGTGGCTTTCCAACGAGAACAATGCTTGCGGCCCGCCATACCCGCGATACGCACCGGGAACAGGCAAATTGGTATAAGCGACCACGCAGTCAAATTCCCGATTTGGGCAGTTATAACTGCTCAAACCCCGCAAGCCAGTCACTGTTTGCACCGTCAGGCCATGTGTGCCATATGCCCCAGTGTTGGCAACAACCTTAAATTGTTGGCTGTGCAGCGTGCCATCTGCCATCACCCCTGTTTTCCATGTAATCGTTTGGGGATGCCGGGTGCGGCTGCTGCGGAACTCCTCGCTCCGGTTCAGTTCCAAACGAACAGGGCGACCTGTTTTTATCGTTAGATGCCCGACAATATCTTCGATGAGCATTTCCTGTTTTACGCCAAAGCCGCCGCCAATGCGCGGCTTAATCACGCGAATGCGGCTGACAGGCAAACCTAACAGAGGGGCAACCATTCGGCGAACATGAAATGGAACCTGGGTGCTTGTGCGAATAACCAGCCGCTCATCTTCATCCCACCAGGAAATGGCAATATGCGGTTCAATGGGCACTTGTTGTACCTGATGGACGTAATAATGGTGTTCAAATACGTAGTCGGCCTCTTCAAAGCCTTTTTCCACGCTGCCCACTTCTGCCTGAATGTGGTGGACAATGTTACGGCTGGCATCGTGAATGCCTTCTGTGTCGTTTTCGTCGTGAATGACAGGTGCGCCGGGTTTAATGGCTTCGTTTTCATCAAAAACGGCAGGCAGGACTTCATACGTCACTTTAATGCGTTTAATGGCTTCTTCGGCCAGTTCCAGGGTGTCGGCGGCAACGGCCGCAACCCGGTCACCTACATAGCGCACTTTGTTATCAAAACTCACTTGATCATGCGGCGGCGGGTTGGGATAGCTTTGTCCGCCGGAAGCATATTTGACACGCTCTACATTTTTATAATGCACGACCGCGTGGACACCGGGCATAGCCAGCGCCTCACTGTCGTCAATGTCCAAAATGCGGGCATGGGCATGTGGGCTGGTGAGCAGTTTGGCGTAGAGCATACCGCGCATGTCGATGTCATCAACAAAAGCAGGGTTGCCTTTTGCCAGCTTCACCGCGTCCACTTTGGTTTCTGGTTTGCCGACTACCTGGGTTTCCGGTATGCCGGTGGCAAGGGAGATGTCGGTTTGGACTTTGGTGTCTGTGGCATGGGGTGTTGTTTGCGAGCCATGGCCGGATCCGCCGCTTAATTCTGGCGTGTCGTCGGCGGGCGGGGTTTCGGCAAAGTAGGTGGCGTCCACAATTTGGGGGCCATCGTAGGGTGGTACATTTTCGCCGCGCAAATAGGCTGCTGCCCGCAAAACGGCTTCTACTGGCTTGACGTAGCCTGTTTCCCGGCACAATATGCCGGAGAGCGCGTCACGTACTTCGGCTTCGGTGGGGTCCGGGTTTTTGTCCAGCAGGGCTTTGGCGGCCAGGATCATGGCAGGGGTGGAGTAGCCGGATTGGATGGCGCCGGTTTCGATGAAGGCCTGTTGGATGGGGTGGAGTTTGCCAATTTCGGGGGCCAGGCTTTCGACTGTTTCGATGTTGTGACCGATGGCCTGCCCGGCCAGCATGACGTCGCTGTTGACCAGTTTGCCGTCGATGAGGACGGCGGCGGCCCCGGTGATGCCGTCGTCGCTGCCATAGCGCACGGAGAAGTAGCCGGCCTGCCGCAGGGCGGTAAGGAGGGTGTCTGTTGGCAGGCAGTGGATGGTTTGGTTACGGCCGTTAATGGTGAGGGAAATCGTCATCGAACACTTCCTTTGGAATGGTGAATGGTGATGCCTTACTAATAAGATTTCAGCACGCGCATGTAATTGGCACGTTCAAATGCGGCGGGGTCTTTTACTTTGTCTTGCCGCATGACCCCCCAAATTTCGCTGATAGAAGATAGCCCCATTGCGTGCAGGCAGTTGGCCAACTGTTCATTGACACTTTTTATGTAATCAATACCATGTTCCAGCAGGGCAGATGTCATCATGGCGGCTTTGGCGCCTACCATAATGCATTTCATGACATCTTTGGCGGTATGGACGCCGCCGGTGATGGCCAGGTCTGTTTTGAGAAATGTGCTGAGTATGCTGGCCCAACGCAGCCGCAGGCGCATCTCTGATGAGGTGCTTAAATCCAAATCGGGAATGACGCGCATGGATTCAATGTCGATGTCTGGCTGGTAGAAACGGTTGAAGATGACCAGCCCGTCGGCGCCGGTTTCTTCCAGTTTTTTTGCCATGTTGCTGATGGCGCTGAAGTAGGGGCTGATTTTGACGGAAATGGGGAGGGTGGTGGCAGATTTTACGGCCGTTACCAGAGACAAATAATTCTCTTCAACTTCCTCCCCGGTCACATCCGGATCGGAAGACACATAATAGATATTCAACTCCAGCGCATCTGCTCCGGCCAGCTCAATCATGCCAGCATATTCCACCCAACCGTCCGTAGTAATGCCATTCAAATTTGCAATAACCGGCATTTCCACAACTTCTTTGACACGCGAAATATAGGCCAAATAGCCATCAGGCCCCATCAAATTCAGCTCTTGAATGGCCGCATATGGGGTATGCTTTTTGGCAGCACTGGCCTGTTTTGCCAGAATTTCTTCTTCAAAAAGTGAATGCAGCACCACAGCGCCCGCACCGGCTTGCTCCATTTGTCGAATGTTGCTGACTGTTTCGCTAAGCGGTGAAGCGGATACCACAATGGGACTGATGAGGGGTAGACCCAGGTACGTCGTTTCCAGATTTGCCATGATGTAAAACCCAAAACGCTCCGATATTTAGCGGGTAGTATATCAGATTGAAAATGCCGTGTCAGATGAGTTTGAATAAAAAAGGTGGCAGCCCTGTTAAAGAGACTGTCACCTTTTTGTGAGGGGTGTGGGTTACGGCCGTTACGATTCTTCAGGCGGCAGAACCGCAATCAAGCCAAACAACCCCATATTAGCAAACAACATCGGCGCCAAAAACGGCGCACCCCGAATAAAACGCTCAGGCACAACCACAAACTCCGTTGTCAGATCAAACTGAACATGAAAAGCAGCGCCCATGACACCAACCACAATCAAGACAATCATGGCCACAACGTGCATCGCCACATCACCCGGTTTGGGGTTGGTTAAAGCCGCCAATCCTGCCGGAATGACAGTACCCAACACACCCGCCACAACCGGAACCCACAACCAGGGATTCTCAAACGAAGAGCGAGCATGGTCCAAAACACTGCTAATCAACGTAATCAACGTGCCCATACTGACCATAAACAAGTAGGCTTGCGTTTTACTATAGGGCAGGCGCAGTGTTCTTCCTGCGCCAATTTGCAATACACCACTATTTACCGGGTTTTCTATCCACGCAGCACTAAGCCCCCACAGCCCAACCAGGGCAAATGTTAGTGGGGCCAGTATGGGTGGCGCCCATACCAACAAACCCAACGAGACACGTGCGCCTTCCGGTGCAGAAGGCAGCACAGCCCGAATGACATGAAAGTATGTGCCCACCAGCCCAACGACAATGCTGCTAACCAAAACGATTGTTGCCAACCAGGTAGCCAGCACGCGCTGCCGCAGGGCAATGAGGCCTGCTACAAGCAAAATAATGCCGCTTGCAAAGCCAAAGTAAATAGGGATGTACTCGCGGGGAACAATTGTGCCGCTTATCAGGTGGGCCAAATACGTCTCCAGGCCCAGCGACAGCAAATTGACAGCCGCCAAAAGCATCATCAATTGATCCCGCGTTAACCGTAACCGCCACTGATTGGTTTTGGGAAAGAGCAATCCAAGATAGCTCATGGCTGCTGCTCCTTATTCACCACTGTTAATCAAAGGCGGTTCACCATATTCAACGGGTTCCAGTCCTGCTTCAACGAGCTTTTCATTCACCATTTCGATGAGTTCTGCCCGTTCGCGAAGCATTTCATACGCGCCGTGCCACTGAACATAGTCTGCACCTTGCATCCATGTGCCAAACTTGGCTGTACGCCCCCAATGATGCCACAAGTTGAAGTAGACAAAATCGATGGGTTCATCAAATGGAGCAGCAGTTAGCAAACCATTGTCCTTGAGCGGTTGGATAATCTGGTCACTCTCTTCTACCCAGAGATTAACCTGTTCCACGGCATCATCGGCATTGGCATAGAAGTCGTCGATAAATTCTTCGTTGTGACATTCTGAACAGACACCTTGCATGCGCACACGGTTGTCTTGCCAGGCGGGACGGCGTGAGCTGATGGGAGCAGCCAGGAACCAGGTAAGGCGGTCGCCCACGTCGTGGGTTGTGCCTGTGGAGCCAAAACCGCTCATGTGACAGACGGCGCAGGTTGCTGCCGGAATGTCGTTGACGGTTTGTGTGCCGGGTTCTGCGTCCCAGTTCCAGGTGTCGCCGCTGGTCATGTAGGCGATGCCGTGCGGGGATTCCTGGTAGATTTCCCACTGCGGATGGTCTGGCCCGATGTGGCAGGCGTTACAAGTTTCTGGCTTGCGTACCTGTTCCAGGCTGAATTCGTGCCGCAGGTGGCAGTCCTGGCATTGGCCTACAGATCCGTCTGGTGCGGGTTTGCCAATGTCGTGGCAGCGTTCGCACGCAAACTGAGTAATGGCGTGGCCTTCCAGTCGATGTAATCCATTACGGGCACGGATTTTTTCATCGGAGTAGCCACCTTCTGGGACAGCCTGGTATTGGGCGAGGAGTTCTTCTGAAAGGACTTCTTGCCCGGCGTAGGCGACGTAGGCGGGTAATGCGTGACGGCTTTGGTTGTATTGGGCAACTTCGGCCTCATGGCATTTTTCGCACATGGCTGCTGAAGGAATGTGGAGGACGTAGGTGTCCTCGTGTTCGATGGCGCCGGGGTAGTCGGCGTCTACTTCGTGACAGTCACGGCAGGTTACTTCGGCGGCGGCCATTGTGCTGTGGCCGTATTGTTCAACAATGCCGGGTGTGTTCTGTGCGTGACATTTGACACAGTCGTCGTCGCTGTTGGCCAGGACGTTGACGCGTTCGGTTACGGCCGTTTCGCCACCACCCGGTTGGGCAATGCTCATCACGACGAGGGTTAGCCCGACAATGATGATGACGGCAACAATGCCGAGAATGAGCAGCCGCATGGGGCTGCCTCCAACTGGTGAGTTTTCACTCATTCAAACACCTCCTGTTGTTTGTTTTGCCTGATTAAACGCATTGCTGCGTAGGATAGATGTTTTGGTTTTGGTGAGGACGGCCGTTACGATGATGCCAACGGCCGTTACCACCGGCAAAAGCGCCCCCCATGCCGCTGCGTACAACGTCCAGCGGCCACCCCAGGCAGAGGGCCACAATTTGGTAAGCGGCAGCAGCGGCAAAATCAGGCCAATGACTGCGGCCGTAAACCAGCGGCTGCCTTTGATAGACGGCCATTCCCTGCTGGCCGCCGCCACGATATTTAAGGAAACAAAGCCTAGCAGCAGCCAGTGCAGGTAAGGAATGCGCAGTCCGGCGCGCTCTGCCCATTTGGCAAGGGCGGGAATAATGATGGCGTATTGGGTGACAGCGTTGAGTGCCAAAAAGATGAGGGGGGTGCGGCTGGCCTTTGTGTGCCGCCAGAGAGTAACAAGGTGGCCGGTGAGACCCATGGCATAGAGCAAGCCGCCGATGCCGCCAATAATTTGCAGCGGCAGATTGAGTAAATGGGTGGGGATGCCCAATATGAAGAGGACTGGCAGGCCGATGAACATGAGTTCGTGGCTGCGATGGGCACTTTTTAACTGGCTGGCCTGCGGCGATTGGGCGTAAAGCAGACCCAGAACGGCGAGGACAAACCAGCCATTGGCAAATTCATCAAGGAAAAGGTGGGTGAAGGCCATGGACAGCAGCGGGTTTTGAACGCCCAGGGCGACGAGAATGGGTAATCCCCAGCCGCCGAGGGAGGCGTAGAGCATGAAGAGTACGGCCGTATCCCACATCTGCAGCGGCAAAACGCGCGGCAGCCCTTTGGTATAGCGGCGGTAGTGCCAGGCAAACAGATACCAGCCGATGACGTTGAACCCGGCTGCCATGACGCTGAGAGGCAGGGTGATGCCCCGAATGGTTGCGCTGCGGTAGCCAAAAAAGAGAAAGGGGAAGTAGGCAAGAAATCCCAGGAAGAGGGCGAGGGTGATGATGTGTTTGAAGGTGTGGGGTAACGGCCGTTGCCCAAAACGCGGCAGTTGGGTCACAATTAATGTCATTAGAGCGGGCGTTACCCAGCCGAAATACATCAAATGGGAGTGTGCGTGACGGATGTTGGCAAAAGTCATCCCGTCCGGGAAGCCCATAAACACCCCAAAACGCATCCAGGCTCCTGTTGAGCCAGCCAAAACAAACAACGTAAAAGCCGCCAACCACAGTCCGCGGTAATTATTTTCGTGGGTTTGTGTGTTACGGCCGTTAATTGCCTTGCCCATTCTCATCTCCGACTTCACCAAAACAAATCAAAAATGGTGTTTCAATTGCATGTAGAGGACAAAAATCTTCACACATGCCACAGTAAGAACACAATTCAGGGAATGCAACCACAGCTTTCCCGGCAATAAGCGTTAGCGCTTGTGACGGGCAAAGCTGTATACAGTCGCCACAACCATTACATACAAAAGCGTCAATCTTCGGTAACCATGCTGCATTCATCATGCTAATAGTAACCGAATTGTGAAATTTGTAACTTGATGCAGATCAAGTCGTTGGTCGTGGCTGGATGATTGCAGGCTGTATCATCGCAGACTACTACTCAGTCACATGTGAAATGAGGGATTAGATTGGTTCAATCTCCGAGATTGAACCAATCTTTGTATCCATCAAAGAACACTTGACTGAGTACTACATCATTGCGATGGAACGGAGGGTGTTTGCATTGACAATCACAATGCGGTGACGGTCAAAACGGACTGCGCCGGCATCTTGCAGGGTGTGCAGTGTACGGCTGATGGTTTCTGGTGTAGTGGCCAGGTGCGCCGCAATCGCTTTACGGGTGATGCCAGCATTGTCTAATGAAGCATTTTCTGCTTGTTGGAGCAAAAATCTGGCGAGCCGGGCTGTGACGCTGTACAGCGTCAATGTTTCTATGAGAGAGTTGAAATGGCGTACCCGGCTTGCCAATGATTTGATGACGGCTTTGGCAAAGGTGTTGTTTTGCATTAAGTAAGACCGAATGATTTCGGCAGGCAGTCGCCAAATTGTTGCCTGGGTCAAAGTTTCCACATTGGCCGGATTACCACCTTCATCATAGACGGCAATCTCATTAAAAAATTCACCACTGCTGGCCAGTTTCAGAATTTGCTCATTGCCTTCAGGGCTTAGTTTGTAAATTTTGACCGAGCCGGTTTCTATCCACCATAGAAAATTGGCCGGTTCTCCCTCCAGAAAGACCGTTTCGCCTGCGCCATAAACGGCAGGGGTGGACTGCTGAATTAGGTTAGAGAGTTCATCACGCGTTAGAAATTTGAAAAATGTATGGCTCTCTAATGTTTCTTGCAGAGCCTGGTATGTCTTGGTTTGCATCATTGTTGACTGTTCCGAAGAAAGCCACGAATTACACGAATTTTACGAATTTTTTTCTCTGGCATTTCTTTGCGCTCATTGTGTGCTTTGCGGTTTTTTCGGACTCATTGTTGATGATTGTCTTTTTGGAAATTCCTTGTACCCGTATTCAGTAATTCGTAATTCGTGTGCTCTACCTCTGGTAATTTCGTCGAAAAACGGTCGTTGGAGAACGGCATACGGACTTCGGGTTACGTGTGCCAGATGGTTTTTGTGTTGGGTGGAGAGTGATTCCTTCGCGCTTCCATCTTAGCATGGAGATTTTAGATGTCAATTGGGGCTGCTGAGATGGGTGCACGAAAAAGTTGTCATTAGGGAGCGCCGCCTTCCCAGGCGGCACACGGCCAGCAGGGATGCTGGCGTTCCTTTCACAGAGCAGTTTTAATTGTCATGCCTGCTTGCTCCCCTTATAGCCCAAAAGTACTCTATTCAGCTTTGCAAGTATCAGTAAATTTTTGTGTTTATAGGTTATGTGGCATGTCTTGGCTTTTGTCTCTGTGCCATTTTTTCCTGGCGATGCCGGTATTGTTTTTTTGAAGTGCAAAGGGGAAACAAGAATGATTATGTGGTCTGATAAAACAAAGAAATGTATTCGTGGTGTTCGTGGCATGTCTGTCCTATTTTTTTCAGTTGTCCTGGCCGTGATTTTCCTGGCCGCCATCCTCCACCCGCTGCGGGCACAAACATCTTTTCCTTTGCCCCCCATTGAGGCAACCTATTACTTTGATGTAACAGCCCCGCCCGGAGGAGACGGGCTGACCCCCGAAACAGCCTTCAATTCAATCCCGGCTTTTTTTGAAAATGGCCCAGGACTGCCTTTCGATGCGCGTTACTACGAGGTAATCTCGTACACATTTGTTTTTGCCTCTGGGGTTTACACACCAGGATGGATAAATTACCATGACACTTATCCAGATGCGATGGATGCCCTTTTCCCTGTGTATGAAGAATTTGCAATCCGGTACGGAAACGATAACTTCCCTGAACTGCACTACACATTTCAAGGGGCAGGCATGGGGAAAACAATTCTGGACAGCGTTCAGATTATTGTAGAAAATGTACCGGATGTTCATTTACAGGTCAGGGATTTGACCATGATGTCATCCCTGCCTCCCATCGAGGGTTATTCTATTAATCCTTTTGCCGAAAGTTTGATCGCCGGATCGCACCACTACATTTACGTTCTGTCTGATGAGGCTGGCAAGGTGGACGCTCGGATTGAACGGGTTCAACTTATCGGACAGCCAACAAGATACTATTACGGAGCAGGTAATTATTGCACGTCCCCAACATGGGCGGATTACATCAAAAAGGGGCAAGAACCCCCGGATGAGTATTATGCACTGTCTGAACAGCGCAATTGGCTGGTTGTCAATTCGTACTTTGAGGGATTCTGGTTAGGGGGCGTAACTTCACAGGCACGCGACGGCCATCCGGTCAACTGCTCATTTATGACAGTTGACCACAATATGTTCACCGACAACGGCTATATCGATCTGGATGGCGATGGAAAGGCAAGCGATGGATTCGCCCTGTATTCCAATAATTACTGGATTACAACGACAAACAACATTTTTCTCAATAACGCCTACGCTACCTTTTTTATGCAAGAGTGGTGGTACAACAATATCGTAACCGGCGGAGAAATTGCAGATATTGTCTATGAAGGCTGGCATAATCCTGCGGATGACACGTTGGTTGTCGATCCGATGCTGGATTATATGTACCGTCCCGAACCGGGCAGCCCTGCTGTGGATGCCGGAATTGGCGAGCGGGATTTGGATGGTTCACTGCCGGATATTGGCATGTACGGAGGCCAGCACGCCCGTTGGTATGACCGGCCGTATTTGTTAATTCAGGCACAGGACGGAACGGGTTTGAGCGGTGAAGTTGTGACGGTAACAGCAAATCTGGTTAATTACGGTCGAGCGGCAGATAGTTACACGCTGGAAATGAATGGGCAGACCTTCACCGGAACATTGGCATGGAATGAGCAAGCCGCGCACTTCATTACAGTAACAATGCCTGCAACAACAACGGCCGTAACGATTCCCCTTACCGTGACATACACGGATGCAGAAAGCTGGGGAGAGGTTTACACGGACACACAAACCATTGTGTATCTGTCTAATCCGCACCAAATGTTTATCCCGCTTGTTGCCGATGAGCGAGATAAATTCCCGCCACCCCACATTCCGCCCGGATATTAAAATCGTAGAACCATGATGAAAAAAGCCCCCTGAAAACAGGGGGCTTTTTTGTTGGGTTTCACAAATCTTTACAAAACACTTACACAGCCCTTACGTTTTGCAGGTAAAGTAAAAATCGGCATCGAAGCGCACATCGCTGCACCTTATTCCGTATTTCGTAATCCGATAACCGTGTATGTTATCTCTGGTAATTTCGTCGGGAAACGGCATACGGCATACGGGTAACAGTACTACTCGCACAACCCATTGGAAGATAAAGGAGTGTTCCCCATGACTTTCACAGAAGCCGATCTGGCTGTGACGTCACGGCCGATTTCTGACGTGTACGCTGATTTGTTGGCAGGCAAGCAGCGCGTCATTCTTGACGTGCGCAATGAAGATGACTTTGCACGCTGGCGTATCGACGGCCGTTCCTCCCTCCAGCTTGTCAACGTCCCCTACTTTAACTTTATCGAAGAAGAAGCAGAATCATTGGCCAAAGTACCCCACGTAGACGATGCCGAAGTGCTTGTGGTATGTGCCAAAGAAGGCTCTTCTGAGTTTGTTGCTCAGATTTTGGCCGAAAATGGCATAAAGGCCGCATATCTGGAAGGGGGTATCTTGAGTTGGGGTGGGTTGTATGATGTGCGGGATGCTGTGGTGACAGAGTACGGCCGTATCATTCAGGTAGCACGTCCCGCCCGTGGCGATCTCAGTTTTCTGGTCATCAGCCAGGGGCAGGCCGCCGTTATCGACCCCCTCCGGCATATTGAGCATTACCAAAACATACTTGCCACAGCAGATGCCAAATTGACCCACATTTTTGACACACACGCCCATGCCGACCACATCAGCGGCGGGCCAGCCCTTCAGCAGGCTTCAGGCGCACCCTACTTCCTCCATCCTTACGATGCCATACACCCGTTGGATATGCTGCCCGCAGCCATGCCCTATACCTACCTGAATGATGGCGATACGTTCCAGATCGGCCATTACACGGTCAAGGTTATCTGGTTTCCCGGCCATACTCTGGGGCAGGTTAATTACCTCTTTACAGACCCGGACGGCCGTTCCTACCTTTTTTCCGGCGACGGCATCTTTTTACACAGCTTTGGCCGGCCAGACCTGGGTGGCAAAGGCGAAGCCTGGACCCCCATCCTCTACGAAAGCCTCTTCAAACGGCTGCCCCAGCATATCAATGACGACACCCTCATCATGCCAGCCCATTTCGCCCACCTGGACGAAGGGGACGACAAAGGCATATTTGCACAGCCATTCGGCATGGTCAAAAAACAAAACGATGCCCTCAAGCCCCGCTCTCTTGAAGAATTCACCCACTATGTCCTGAGCAACCTGCCCACATTCCCCAAAGAGTACATAGAAATCAAACGCGTAAATGCCGGTCTGGTACAGCCCGACGAAGAAACAGCCAGCGAATTGGAACTGGGCAAAAACATCTGCGCCCTGGCCGATGCCTGATTTAGCAAAAGCAAAAAGGAGAAAGAAAATGAGCATAGACTTTACACAAGAACTGGACGTAAAAGGCGCAAAATGCCCAATGCCCCTGGTTAAAAGCCGCAAAGCAATAAACAACTTGGGCGTAGGCGACGTACTGCGCGTGATCGCCACAGATCGCGGCTCCATTGCTGACTTTCAAGGATGGGCTAAAACGGCCAAAAACATTGAGCTGCTTGAACAAGAGACGATACAGGAAAATGGCACAAATTTGTATGTCCACTATTTGAAGCGGACAAAATAGTACTCAGTCAAGTGTTCTTTGATGGATACAAAGATTGGTTCAATCTCCGAGATTGAACCAATCTAATCCCTCATTTCACATGTGACTGGGTAATAGTCTGGCAGCAGGCAAGGAGAGAAAGATGGCTGTTCAAGAGTTGAAGCAGGAAAATGCACAAGATTTACAGGCGTTGTTGATGCGTCTGGAAACATTGGAAAATCGGGTTGCTGAACTGGAAAGCGCACCGGCACAAGATATTGAAGACCGGCTGGCAATGGTTCTGTTTTCTGGTGATTTAGACAAAACGATTGCAGCTTTTATCATTGCCACCGGGGCTGCGGCAATGGGGCTGGAAGTGTCGATGTTTTTCACGTTTTGGGGGCTAAGTGTCATTAAAAAGAAAAAGACGTTTGATGACAAAACAATTTTTGAGAAGGCTTTTACCGCCATGCTGCCAGCCGGTACAGGTGGGTTGGGACTTTCGCAGATGAATTTCTTTGGGGCTGGCTCCAAAATTATTCGCAAGTTGATGAAAGACCATGAGGTTGCATCTGTTGAGGAGCTTGTGGAAATGGCCCAGGATTTGGGTGTGCGGATGGTGGCCTGTGACATGACGCGGGAACTGCTTGGGATTCGGGATGAGGAGTTGATGCCGGGTATGGATATGGGCGGCGTGGCAACCTTTATGGCGGATGCTGCCCGGGCGAAGGCGTCGTTGTTTATTTGATGTGGGTTTGTGGGGGAGCCTGATAACATACACTATTTTTGCGGTTTTCAGAAAAGCGCAAAAAGGGGCGCAGATTGACGCTGATTCTCAGG
>CAZRIB010000031.1:0-5650 GCA_964600035.1 uncultured Ardenticatenaceae bacterium
AAAACACAAGACCTTTTCAAACTCAAGCAAATGCCCAGGCACAGCACCCTGTGACCAGACTAAAAATCATTAATTGTTATCCGGTACAGGGATATGATAAGGCACATCAATCACAATAATGTCCTCTTTAGAACGCAGCCGCCGCCGCAAGATATTTGCCGTTTGGTTATGAAGCATCGCAGCAAACGTTGTTTCAGGAATAAATTCCGGGATCACAATCGTCACCAACTGCCCATCAAACTCCAACCGGTTCACCCGATCCACATAATCCACAATCGGTGTCAGCACATCCCGGTAATCATAATCAATAATCTCCAGCTTAATTCCCTCTGTTAATTTGGGGAATCGTGCCCAACGGCGTTCTACACGCTCATGGGCTGCCGGGGTTGTCGCCACACAAACCGCCCGTACATCATCTGCAATGAGCTTGGCATATTGCAAAGCGCGCAATGTCCCCTTATGCACATCCGCAATCGGAACAATGGCGACATTTGCCACATCCATTAAATCTTCTTCTTTCAATTTCTTTGTGCTCAATGCCCTGGAAACATGTTGATAATGCTTTTCAATACGGTCAAACGTAAACACAAAGATGGGGATGATGAGTACCACAATCCACGCCCCATCCACAAATTTGGTCGCTACCAAAATAATGAATACGACACCAGTGGTGATTGAACCAACCACGTTCAAGGCCTTTTTCCAGCGCCAATTTGCTTCGTGGTGGATTTTAGTCACGTTTGTGTAAGCGGTTTCACCGGGTTTTAGCTGGCCTACTTTTGTCATCAAGCGGGACATACCAGCCTGGGACAAAGTAAAGCTGAGCATAACACCCAGTGCATACAGAGGCAGCATGGCAATTTCATCAGCATGGAAAACGATCACGATAATGGAGGATACAACTGCCAGCACCAAAATGCCGGAGCTGTATACCAGACGGTCACCCCGGTTTTGCATCCAGCGCGGTAAAAAGCCGTCTTTCGCCAGGAAAGAGCTTAAACGCGGGAAATCCTGATAACCGGTATTCGCCGCCAGGAACAGGATAAGCGCGGTAAAGGCTTGTACCCAGTAATACAGGAAGCCGCTCCCTGCAATTTGCCGGGTCATTTGGGAAAGGATACTTTCGCCGTGTTCGGTTGGAACCAGGTGCATGCGCGTGGAAAGGAAGGTGATGCCGACAAACAATGACATGGCAATTACACCCATAGCAACCATCGTTTTGGCTGCGTTTTGTGCTTCCGGTGGTTTGAAGGCTTTTACACCGTTGCTAATGGCTTCGATGCCCGTCAGGGCAGTACAGCCGCCAGCAAAGGCACGCAAAAGCAGCCAGATATAGGCAAAGCCAACAAGGGATGTTGACGGAGGTACGGTTTCTTCAAAGGATGGCAGGGGAGCCATGCCAAAAACACCAAAGTATCGCAGCAGTCCGTAAGCAATGGTGACAAGAACGCCGCCAACAAAGGCGTAGGTAGGTATGGCAAAAATTGTGCCGCTTTCACGGACACCCCGCAGGTTAACCCAGGTGATGAGAATGATGGCGGTTAGGGCAATGGCAACCCGGTAGTCAAAGGCTTCTGGCACGGCCGAAGTGAGCGCGCGGACACCTGCTGAAACAGACACAGATACGGTCAAGATGTAGTCTGTCAGAAGGGCGGCGGCGGCCAGAAGGGAGGGGTATTTACCCAGGTTGTCTTTGGCTACGGTATACGCGCCACCACCATCTGGATAGTGGAGGATGGTCTGGATGTAGCTGAAGATGACCATGAGGACGAGGGTGGCAACGGCCGTTGCCAGGGGCAGCGTATACCTCAAAGCCCCACTCCCCAAAACAATCAACACACTCATGATCGCTTCGGTAGCATAAGCATTACTACTAATCGGGTCAGAGGCAAACACAGCCAACGCCCGCACCTTATCCAGCCGTTCATGGATGTCATGGCTGGTTGGGAAAGGTTCCCCAATTAATACACGTTTAATATCGGGTAATTCAATTGACATAGTTACACTTCACTCCTGTGTAAATGATGATTGATGACTAAGAATTAAAGAGAGTGACAAGTTTCAGGTTCATGCCCTGTTTTTTCCAGAAGGTACAATAGCAGTGTTCAAGTCAAGAAAGGGTCAAGATGAATCAAGGGGATGTTAAGAAAGTATCAAGATAACAAATGGTTAATGATTCAACTTTGGTAAGATAAGGGGGAATTATTTAATCTGTAAGCATTCCGCGGCTCAGCTAATCAGCCAGTCGGCGAATGCTTGCGTTGAAAAGCCATGACCACACAAACCACACCTGTTAGCCAAAACGGCCGTTTACGAATTTTTCTGGCGTATGCTCCCGGAGCGGGCAAGCGAGAAATCATGCTGCGTGAAGCGCTGGCCTGTAAGCAAAAGGGAATCGATGTCGTTGTAGGATGTCTGGACATTTACCGCCAGTCGGAGGAATTAGTAGCGGCCGGTATGGAGATTATCCCTCACCGAACAACGGAAGTACGCGGTCAGGTTTATTCCGAAATGGACATCGATGCCATTCTTGCCCGACGGCCTCAATTAGTGGTTGTCGAAGATTTGGCCCATGTCAATGCACCGCACAGCCGCCACGCCAGACGTTACCAGGATGTGCTGGAAATTTTAAGTGCAGGCATTGATGTATTTACGGCCGTTAGCATCATCCACCTGGAAAGTTTGAAAGACATCATCACCCAAATCACAGGCATTACCATCTCCAACACCATTCCCGACTACATCCTGGAAAACGCCGACGAAATAAAAATCATCGACATTCCCGTCAATGACTTAATTGAAAAAGCCAAACGTGGCGAGCTAAACATCCCCTACTGGTCACCGGAAACCATTCGCGCATTTTACCGGGCGGGCAATTTAACCGCGCTCAGAGAAATTGCCTTTCGCCGGGCAGCCGATTTTGCCGACGTTCAGCTTCGCACCTACATGAAAGAACACGCCATTGCCGGCCCCTGGCCAGTAGGCGAACGGATATTGGTGTGCGTCAGCAGCAGTCCATTAAGCGACCGCCTGGTGCGAACCGCCCGGCGGTTGGCGCAGCAGCTAAGCGCAGAATGGTTTGTGGCCTATGTGGAAACACCAGAACATCTTAAATTGTCGGCGGAAGACCGGGAACGGGTGAGCCGCACACTCCAGTTGGCCGAATCATTAGGGGCACATGCGGTTCGGTTAAACGGCCGTTCCGTTGCCGAAACAGTCGTCAACTACGCCCTTGCCCACAACATCAGCAAAATCGTTGCCGGAAAACCCCTGCAATCCCGGTGGCGCGAACTGCTTCGCGGCGGCTCCCTCATTGATGAAATTGTGCATCTCAGCCACAACCTGGACGTCTACGTTATCAGCGGCGAACCGGAATCCGAACGACGAAACAACATGTCGCGGCTGCTGGAATCCCAGTCGCCCATGCGGATGCACTTTTTAGCCAGTCTGCTGCTTGTTGCTTTGGTAACAATCGTGGGGCTGCCGTTACGGCCGTACATCAACCCCACCAACCTCGTCATGCTCTATCTGCTCGCTGTTATGCTGGCCGCTGTTCGGCTGGGGCGTTACCCGGCCATACTCGCCTCCCTGCTCAGCGTTCTGGCCTTCGACTTTGTATTTGTTCCCCCTTACCAAACTTTTGGCGCAAACGATGCCGAATACATACTCACTTACATCGGTCTGCTGGCAGTCGGTCTGGTCATCAGCACACTGGCCTCCCGCGCAAAGGAACAAGAACTGGCCGCCCGGCGGCGAGAACGGCAAACAGCCGCCATGTTTCAACTTAGCCAAAAAATAGCTTCCGGTACGGCCGTAGAGCAAATTGTGGAGATGGTTGTGCAGCATGCCCAGGAAACCTTTGGCACAGCAGCGGCCGTTTATCTGCCCGCAGAAAATGCACCCGACCAGGTTGCCTTACAGGCCGCCACACCCAATTACCAGGCAGAAGAAGAAGGAACGGCCGTTGCCGCCTGGGTATGCCGGCATGGTCAGCCAGCCGGGCGGCACACCAACACCCTGGCATCCGTCAAAGGCACATACATCCCCCTCATCACCACCGAACAACCCGTTGGCGTTCTCGTTATCGATTTTGCTGCCACCGAAACCCCGCTAACCGGCGAACAAAACCGGCTGCTCCTCTCCGTTGCCAGCCAGGCCGCCCTGGCCATCGAACGGGCAAAACTGGCCGACAAGGCACGGCAGGCACACCTGCTTGCCGAAACTGAAAAATTACAAACTGCCCTGCTCAACTCCATCTCTCATGACCTGAGAACCCCATTGGCCTCTATCACCGGTGTACTCAGCAGCCTGTATGAAGATGACAACTTGCTTTCCGACGAAGCCCGAAAGGAACTTGTCTACACAGCCTGGCAAGAATCACGCCGGCTCAACCGCCTGGTGGGCAATCTGCTCAATATGACCCGACTGGAATCCGGCGCATTGAAAATTGTTCGGCAGCCCTCTGACATTCAAGAATTAGTCGGCTCTGCGCTGGCGCAAATGGGTGGCCGCCTCCAATCTCATCCAATCCATGTACAAATCCCCAATGACTTACCCCTGGTTGAAATGGATTTCACCCTCATGGTGCAAGTGCTGGTCAATATTCTGGAAAATGCCACCAAATATGCACCAGCAGGCACATCTATTTACGTAACGGCCGTACAAACCCCCACAGAACTAATCATCTCCATTCACGATGAAGGGCCGGGCATTCCAGAACCAGACCTGGAAAACGTATTCAATCGCTTTTTTCGGGGGAAAGTTGGGGAAACTGCGGGGAGCAGTGGAACAGGACTGGGGTTGTCTATTGCAAAAGGGATTGTAGAAGCACATAACGGCCGTGTCTGGGCAGAAAACCGGCCAACCGGCGGCACAACTTTCTCTATAGCCCTGCCCCTGTCAGCCAATCAACCGACAACCTGAAACATCCTCCATTATGCATCATCCACCACCAAACGATAGCCAACCCCTGGCTCCGTCATAATATATTGAGGAGCAGTGGGATCATCCTCAATTTTTCGGCGCAAATTACTCATATGCACCCGCAGTAAATGCGTTTCCGTTTGATAACCCACCCCACGCACCTCACGCAGCAGTTGTTGATGCGTCAACACTTTACCCGCATATTGAATAAGTACTCTCAATAAATCATATTCTGTCGGTGTTAGCTGCACTTCCTCACCATTTTTTGTCACCATACGTGCTGCCAAATCCACCTTCAACTGCCCACTGCGAAAAACAGGATCCTGCTCAACCTTCTGACTATGTCTCAGTGCCACCCGAATTCGCGCTGTCAATTCACCCATGCTAAATGGCTTGGTCAAATAATCATCAGCCCCTGCATCCAAAACCTCAATCTTGTCTGCATCCCGTTCTTTTACCGACAGCACAATAATTGGTACATCAGACCATTCACGAATCCGTTTAATTACTTCCAGCCCACTTATGCCCGGCAGCCCCAAATCAAGAATTAAGATGTCAGGTTGAACATTGACAGCCTGAAAAATCGCATCCTCTCCATTTGCTGCTTCAAACACATCATAACCATGCGCCGTTAAAGATGTGCGCAAAAAACGACGGATGGCATTTTCGTCATCAACAATCAAAATTTTCGTTTTATTCATCATCACGTGTGTCTTCAGGGTAGTAC
>CAZRIB010000031.1:5750-15034 GCA_964600035.1 uncultured Ardenticatenaceae bacterium
TAGTTGGCGTAACGGCCGTACACCACAAACACAATCAAAGCCAACTCATTATAACCTGCGGGAATCCCGGCGCATATTTTCACCAATTCAACAATCTTCTCCACCCACAAAACCCTGCGCCAACACAGCAAAACCTCCTCCATCATTATTGACGCTGCACCTGTGATGTGTTATCATCTGCCTTCCATGCGGCATAGTGTCGCATATTTTTTGTTAGTTTACTTATTTTGGCACCTAACCAGGTGTTAGCTGGAGAAAAAAACAATTCGTAGAAGTCGTACAACCAAACGAAGACCTACAAGCAGTATTAATTACCGTATCAATCGGCAGATTCGTGCCCGTGAAGTTCGCTTAATTGATCATAACGGGCAAAATCAAGGTGTTGTGCCCATTGATAAGGCTTTGGAGATGGCGGCAGAGGCTCATCTCGATTTAGTAGAAGTTGCGCCAAACGCAAAACCACCTGTTTGCCGCATTTTGGATTACGGGAAGTTCTCGTACGAACAAACAAAGAAAGAACGGGAAGCTCGTAAAAATCAAAAACAGGTCGAAGTTAAAACACTGAAATTAACACCCAGAACAGCACCATTTCACCGAGATATTTTGGTAAAAAAGGCCCGGCAGTGGTTAACTGAAGGGAAAAAGGTGAAATTCCAGGTTCGTTTCAAAGCAAGAGAGATTACCTATCCAGAAATTGGCAAGGAATCATTAGACAGCATTGCCGAAGAATTAAGCGATGTTGCTATTATTGAACAAGCCCCTCGGCTGGATGGGTGGTCAATGACATTGCTCTTATCACCTGAAGAATAAGCACCTGAGTTTTAACAAGGAAATTGTATATTCTAAGGCCCCCAGTGGGGGCTTTTTTATGAGGGTAAGAATTATGCCAAAAGCAAAACAAAAGAAGTACAAACTCAAAACGTACAAGGCAGCGGCCAAGCGGTTCCGTGTAACCGGCACGGGAAAAATTGTGCGCACCAAAGGTGGCAAAAGCCATTTGCGCCGTCGCAAAGCAGCCCGGACAAAGCGTCAGTTTAGCCGGATGCTGGTAGTTACTTCCAAGGGCGATCGCAAACGTATTAAGCGGTTAGCTCCTTACATGAAGAAGTACAAGGCCAATCCGCCTGCCTAATTGTTTTATTGGAACAGGAATAAGGTTTCTTATTCACAAATTCGCTGCCTGGCCTCGGTTGATAAGGCTTGAGTGTCCAGGCTAAGTAAAATGCGAGGTAAATCATATGAGAGTTAAAGGTGGGTTTGTAACCCAACGTCGTCACAAGAAAATTTTAAAAATGACCAAGGGACAGTGGGGTACGCGCAGCAAGCTGTTCCGTCGTGGCAATGAAGCGTTTATGAAGTCGTACTGGTATGCGTACCGGGATCGGCGTCAACGCCGCCGCGATTTTCGTCGTTTGTGGATTGCGCGTATTAATGCCGCTGCTCGTTTGAATGGCATGAGCTACAGCCGTCTGATTCATGGTTTGAAGCTGGCCAATGTGCAGCTTGACCGAAAAGTTTTGGCTGATTTGGCTGTGCGGGATGCAGAGGCATTTACGGCCGTTGTCGAAGTTGCTAAAAAAGCGTTGGGCTAAACCAGCTAATTTTTAGGCCAACGTCTACCCTCAACATTAAAAAGCGTCACATCTTCAGGTGTGGCGCTTTTTGCGTATTCTGAACGGCCGTTTATCGTAGTTGTCACGGCCGTTCCCCGGCAGTATCATCCCTCAAACAGACAAGAGACACCACCGACTGTGCCGACCACCGTGAATGAAAATGTGGCAAGTGGCAGGTGGCAAGAGCAGCTTCATAATTCGTAATTCGTAATTTTCAGAGTGTTCCATATACTGCCCCATCATCACACTTATGCACATGACAGGCAAAACAACCATCCGGCAAAAAATATACCCGTTTGGACTGGTGGCTATTTTATTCGTGGCTGCCAGTTTACGGTTGTGGGCTTTGCCTGCCGTGCCTCCCGGCTTAACCCACGATGAAGCAGATCACGGCATTACGGCCTGGTCTATCGTGCAAGGCGTACGCGAAATTTACTTTGAAATTGGTTACGGCCGTGAACCTTTATACGACTATGCCACTGCCGGTATCATGTCCTTAATCGGTTCCACGTACATTGCCGGGCGGGTAACGGCCGCTGCCTTTGGACTCATCACCATTGCCGCCATGGCCGCCTGGACCAGCCGCGCATTCAACAAAAATACAGCCCTCCTCACCGCCGCTGGTCTGGCTGTTGGCTTTTGGCCGCTCATGACTTCCCGGCAAATGCTGCGATCGACTGCCCTCCCCGCATTGTTTACATTGGCGGCCTTCCTTTTTTGGCAGGCATCCTTGCCGCACCAAAAAGCCAGCCGCCGTTATATTTGGGTGGCATTGGCCGGTCTGCTGCTGGGGCTTTCCTTTTATACCTATATTCCGGCACGCATTTTGTGGGCAGTTTTTTTGGTAACGGCCGTCTACACAAAAACCACGCAAATTACAAATTACAAATTACAAATTACAAAGCCTCATCCGCCAGAAGCAGCGCGCCCTTCTCTAAAAAGCGCCACAAACACCCACACAGGCTGGCAGACATTTTGGCTTTTGGTCATCGCCGGGCTGGTTGCCTTACCCTTGCTGGTATATTTGCAAAGCCATCCCGGCCTGGAGGTACGCATTGATGAGTTAAGCGCGCCGCTAAAGGCTGTCCGCTCTGGCAACTGGCAGCCGCTGTGGCAAAATGTGCAAGGCGCGCTCAAATTGTTCGCCGTATCCGGGGACTCGGCCTGGCGATACAACATTCCTGGCCGCCCATTTTTGCCGCCGGTGTTGGGGGTGTTCTTTTATGCAGGCATACTTTTGGCGGGCTGGTGGGTAATACGGCCGTTTCGCCATCCCAACCCATCTCCCCAAATAATCCATACAGGAATTGGCGCATTTTTTGCATTGGCCTGGCTGGTGGCCGGTATATCCCCCGTTCTGGTTACCGGGCCGGAACTGGCAACCACGCAAGCCATCGGAATGCAGCCCGTTTTGTACCTTTTTCCGGCGCTTGCATTGGCGGCACTGGGACAGTGGGTGATGCGCCATTGGAGGTGGCGGCAGGCTCGCCGGGTCGTGTGGGCAGCGGTACTGCTGCTGTACGCGGGTATTGGCGCAGACACGGCCGTTTCCTACTTTCACACCTGGGCAAATGCGCCAGAAGTACGTGTGCAGTATGAAACAGCCATGACAACGGTGTTTCAATACCTGAACCAGACAAACGGCGGCAGTACGGCCGTTTCCACCATCACACCTTTGGCTGAACACACGCCCGCCGTGGCCGCCATGACTTTAACAGGTGACTCACACCAACTGCGCTACTTTGACGGCCGTTCCAGCTTACTTATCCCCGCCGCCCCACAAAGCCGCCTTATTTTTACCGGCTTCTCAGCACTGGCACAGCCGCTTGCCCCCTGGTTTGATGGCACGCTGATAGATGAACTGCCGCTGCGGGAAAATGACCTTGACCGGCCAATTTGGGTGTATCAGGTGGATGGGACGGCTTTGCTTGCCCGGTGGCAGGCAGAATTTAACCAGTCAGCAGAAAACACGGCCGTTCCCGTCAATGTGGACAATGCCCTTGTTTTTCATGGCTTTGATACGCAGATAGAAGACGGCCGTTTACAGGTCATTACCTGGTGGGAACTGTTACGGCCGTTGCCCAACGCCGTCATCTTCACCCACTTACTCAGCAGCGACGGCCAAATTATCGCCCAACAAGACCTGCTCAGTGCGCCGGCCAACCTGTGGCAGCCCGGCGACCATTTATTACAGCTCCATCAAATCCCCCTGCCCCCTGAGTGGGAAAGCGGCCAATACCATCTCGCCATTGGCGTTTACACCTGCCTGGACACCCCCCAGAAATGTAAACAAACCCAACGCCTGCCCATCATCGCTCCCGACCAGCCCGCCATCGACCACATTCGCCTGCCATTCACCCAAAGCACGCCATCCAGCCAGCCAGGAGAAGAAACGCCATGACCAAAACCCGACTGCGCTGGCTAATCATTGCTGTCACATTTGGCTCATTTGTCCTGCGCGTGTGGCAGCTTCACGCCATTCCCCCCGGCTGGCGAGACGACGAACTCATTAATTCCCTCGTCATTTCCCAGAAAATTATTGACGGCAATTGGGCACTCTACTATTTAGATGCTTCTGGGCATGAAGCGCTCTATCATGCGCTCAATGCATTCATGCTGTGGGCATTTGGCCCCAATTTTGTGGGGATTCGCCTGCTTTCTGCCTTTTTGGGCACGCTGACAGTTCCGGCATTGTTTGTGTTGGGTAAACGCTTGCTTGGCTGGCAGGTGGGGCTCGTCGCCGCGGCTGGCCTGGGCGCATCTTTTTGGGGATTGATGTATGCCCGCTTTGGCCTGCGCCACATTCTTATGCCGCTGCTGGTTACACTGGCGTTTGCGGCCTTTTGGCAGGGCTTTCGGCAATTAGAGATTCGGGACTGGGAATTCGCATCACTGGTGAATCCTCACTCTCCAATCTCTCATTTCTACCTCACAGCAATTTTCGTTGGTCTCGGTTTCTATACTTACTTTGCCTCTCGCGGTGTACCGCTGATTTTGGTGGCATTTATGGTTTTTGTTTGGCTGATGGATGGCAGGCGTGCCCAAAAGCAGTGGCGCGGCTGGGTTGTCATGCTGGCGTTGGCGGCTCTGCTGGCTCTGCCGCTTGTGTGGACGTTGGCCAATCTGCCACAGGCAGACGCACGTGTCACGGAGCTGGCTGTCCCTATTTCTGCCGCCCGGCAAGGGGATTGGCAGCCTTTGCTGAACTTTACCAAAACCACACTTGGGATGTTCCATGCCACTGGGGATGATGAATGGCTGTACAACATTCCCAACCGGCCGGTATTTGGCCCAATTGGTGCAATTTTCTTTTGGCTGGGGGTGGTTGTTGCGCTTTGGCAGACGGCCAGGATGTTGTGGACTGCTGCCAGGGCTGTCGCTAGAACGGCCGTTTCCGGCAAACACACCGCATCATTCAACAACAGTCATTTTGCCTACCCCTTCCTGCTCATCTGGTGGCTGGCCGGTATTTCACCCGGTTTCATCAGCGTGCCGCCCGCATCGCTGGGGCACACCATTGTCGCCCAACCGGCCGTGTTTATTTTGGCGGCCTTACCCATTGGGAGCTTAGCGATTGAGTTCACTGGAAAAAGGTTAAATTCACCGCAGAGGCGCAGAGAACACAAAGATTTTTTCTTTGGCAACTTCAAATTCTCCGCGCCCTTTGCGACTCTGCGGTTGCTTTTTTCAGAAGGCTTAGCGATTAAGGATTGGAGATTGTCCCGAATCGCCAAGCGCCAAGCGCCAATCACCTGGGGGCTGGCACTCATTTTACTTGCCTCCATTGCCGTCCGCGATTGGCCTGCTTATTTTGACGAATGGCCGCAGCGCGGCATGGTGCGCTTTTTGTACCGGGCGGATGTGCATGAAGTGGCTGAGTATGTGAATGCACACCCGGAACTGACGGATTTTGGCATCACGGGTTTGCTGGCCGGGCCGTGGGACAGGGTGGCGTTTTCGCTGGATGCAACGGCCGTTTCGCCACGCTGGTATAATCCACAAAGAGCACTGCTTATACGGCCGTCTACCAGTTTCATGGGCTATCCCCAAACAGAGATGGCCTATGCAGACGCTTTTCAGCCGACGGATGTGGCTGTTGGCGGCTACACATTAGCCCAAACAACTGTCAATCCCCTACCGGATGATGAACGGGTTTGTTTTGTAAATGGGTTGTGCTGGGTAACGGCCGTTTACCACCCCGACAGCGGCATTCTGGAACTCGGCTGGGAAGTGGACAGCCCGTTAGCCCTGCCGCCCATGCCGCTCATTAGCAACCCGCCCCCACCCAATGTGTACAATGGGCCGCGCCTGGCTGTATTTGCCCAACTGCTGGATGCAGACGGCCGTTTTCTGCTTGGCGATGATGGGCTGTGGGTAGACCCTCAAACCTTGCAGCCCGGCGATCAATTTATACAACAGCATCATTTGGCAGGCGGCGGTCACACCATTGCTTTTGGACTTTATGACCCCATGACAGGTGAACGTATTTTGACAGACGACGGTCGGGATGCGTTGAAGTTGGAAATTGGGGATTAGTATCCGTGAGTCTACCGAAAAAACCGCAAAGGGCGCAGAGAATTTGAAGTTACCAGAGTAAAAATCTTTGTGTTCTCTGCGTCTCTGCGGTGAAATTAACCTTTTTCAGTGAACTCATTCGTGTAATTCGTGGCTTTTTTGGGAACAGTCACACGTGCATTTTGGTTGATTTGAGTTATATTAAGCGCGGCTCAATAAAAAGGACTACTTTTGGCATGGAATCGAAAGGATCACCGACTGCAAAACCGACTCAAGACACTGTTGGCCTGGGGCGTACACCCGGCCAGCGCGGCGCCGAGGTCATTGCCGGACTTCGTGCCCAACTTGCCCCCTCTCCAGTTACAAAGACGCTGAGTACATTTACCGGTCGTATGTTTGCCCAAATGTTGATGGGGATGGAGAACAGAGCGGCCGTCAATTTTGTTATTGCCCGGTATCTTGGCTTTAAGGAATTTGTGCGGCAGGCGCTGGAAGCGTTAACGGCCGTTACCGATAACATCACCGTCGTCGATTTAGCCGCCGGGTTCAACCCCCGCAACTTCGACCTGGCTCTGGAATGGCCTAACGTCACCTTCATCGAAATAGACCTTCCCGACGTCGTTGCCGAAAAAGAAAAACGGCTGCAAAAAGCCTACTCCCTCGTTTTACCCTCAAACATGCAGTGGCTCAGCGCCGATTTAGGCATCGAACCCCTGCACAAAATTTTAGAAGGCCAACAAGTCCACGTCGTCACAGCCGAAGGCCTAAACGCCTATTTCTCCCCTGCAGAAGTCACCCAAATTGCAGCCAACATCCTACCCAACCTCATTCCCGGTGGATGGTACGTTTCCGACGTTCCCTGGAAAACAGGCATGGACAAAATTGCAGAAAGCGCCCGTTTTTTCAGCCGTCAGGCCGGTGAATTCAAATGCATACTCAACAACAAAGAAGAGGCATCCGCACTCATGCAAAATGCAGGGTATGACCCGGTAGATGTCATGCACTTTTCTGAACTCCCCTTCCGGGCAGACATTCCAGAAGAGCTGATAGAATTTGCCTTCCTGGTTCGTGCCCAAAAACCAACAAATAAATAACGCTCAACGGTATAACAACCGCAGTCCATTCAACAAAAAAGCGAGGCCAACGTGGTCTCGCTTTTTCATTTTGCCTCCGTTTAGATACGCCGCGGCTTCAATCCAAAACGCCGCTGTTAACCTGAGTTCGGAATTAGGACGCAGATACCGCAGATAACGCTGATTTTTTATTGTTTTCCTGGCCAACCTACACTTTGCTCACAAAAGTGGATTGGGACACGGATTTACACAGAAAACACGGATAAATTAACCCAAAAATCTGCGTTTATCGGGCAAATCTGCGTCCCATTTTTTTATCTTCGAACTGAGGTGCTGTTACCAACTGCGCAGCATTTCCGTCAGCAGACGCACACCAAAGCCCGTGCCGCCTTTCGGTGTGTAGGCGCCGCCTTTTTCGGTTAGCGCAACCCCGGCAATATCCAGATGTGCCCAGGTATAGTCGGTAAACTGCTTCAGGAAAATGGCAGACGTTGCCACCCCGCCAAAGCGGCCGCCGCTGTTTTTAATGTCGGCCACATCCGACTTAATGGCTTCTTTATACTCATCCCATAATGGCATCGGCCAGACGCGTTCTTGCGTACGGCCGCCTGCCGCCACCAGCTTGTCCCGCAGCCAATCATCCGTGCTAAACAACCCTGCCGCCATGTCAGACCCCAAGGCGATGACACATGAACCTGTCAGGGTAGCCAGATCAATTACCGCCTTTGGTTGATAACGTCCGGCATAAACCAGACCATCGGCCAGCACCATGCGCCCTTCCGCATCTGTTGAGATGATTTCTATGGTGACCCCGTTGCTGGCGGTAATGACATCTGCCGGACGGTAAGCATGGGCATCTGGCATGTTTTCTGTGGCAGGCACAATGCCTATCACCCGCAGTGGCAGGTCTAGCAGCCCAACGGTCTTCATTGTGCCCAATACGGCCGCTGCGCCGCCCATGTCGGACTTCATAGCGCCCATGTTGGCCGATGGTTTGATGGAAATGCCCCCTGTATCGAAGGTGATGCCTTTGCCAACCAGCACAATGGTGTCCAGATCATCGCGATCTGCGTTGTGTTCCAGCACGATGAATTTGGGCTTGAAGCCTGCGCCTTGGGCAACAGCCAGGAATGCCCCCATATTGTGTTTGGCTGCCCATTTGCGCCCACCAACGGTGATGGACATGTTGTGTGCCTGGGCGATTTCGGCGGCTGTTTTTGCCAGGAATTTGGGGTTGGCGATGTTGGGCGGATGGTTGACGAGGGTGCGGGCAAGGTTGGTGCCGGTGGCAACGGCCGTACCCACATGCACCCCCTGCTCAATCTCCGCCACCTTGTTTTCATCAAACTCCACAATCGACAAAGCCTCAATTTCATGAGGCGCGTCGCCCTGCTGCACACCCGGCACATCATACCGGTACAGCGCCAGCAGCGATGCTTCTGCCACAGCCTGCGCCGACGGCGTAACAGGCAAACCGGCAATCCCTGCCCCATGAACAATGGTTGCCACCCTGTTGGCCTTTAATTCGCGTGCCTTTTTAATGCCAGCGGCAGCCGCCCGGCGCACCCCTTCCAGGTCAAAGCCGTCCCGCTTGCCCAGCCCAACAACCAGCACCCGCTTGGCGGCTATTTGGCCGCGCGGGTACAGCACGCCAACTTCACCGGCCTTGCCCGTTAAATCACCCTGGGCAATCAGGTCTGAAATGGCGTTGTTTAGCGCTTTGTCCACTGCACCCGTCGCCCCGGATGGCGTGGTGACATCATCAAACAGGTTAACGATGATGGTGTCGGCGCTGCTTTCCAAAATGTTTCCTTGCTGAACGGTTATTTTCATGAAAATATACTCCTTTGTAGGAATGGTTAATGATGAATGGCAATAGATTGAAGCAGGTGGCAAGTTACAGATACGGCCGTATTGTACCTGTGACGGGCGCGTTAAGCATTGGTTTGCGGGTATAATGTGGCAATCAGGAAGGTTGGGGATTAGAGAATTTGAGATTGGAGATTGGAGATTAGAGATTTGGGATTGGAGATTGGACACGGATTCACACGGAAAAACAGAGATAAATCAGCCAGGTTATTGT
>CAZRIB010000031.1:15134-16297 GCA_964600035.1 uncultured Ardenticatenaceae bacterium
GAGATTGGACACGGATTCACACGGAAAAACAGAGATAAATCAGCCAGGTTATTGTTTTCAAAGGATAGTGCAATGAAGATTTTGGTATTAGGTGGTACGCAATTTTTGGGAAAAACGATTGTAGAAACGGCCGCTGCCGCAGGCCATGATGTGTCATTATTTCATCGCGGGCGCACCAATCCGGGGTTGTTCCCGGAATTGGAGCATTTAATTGGAGACAGAGACGGCGGGCTGGATGTGCTAAACGGCCGTACCTGGGACGCGGTCATAGACGTAAGCGGCTACATCCCCCGGCTGGTACGCGATTCTGCCACACTGCTCGCGCCCAACATCGGCCATTACACCTTCATCTCAACCATTTCTGTGTACGAGGCCGCCGAACAAGGACCACTCACAGAAGATGCGCCGCTGGGCACGCTGGAAGATGAAACGGTGGAGGAAGTCAACGGCCAGACCTACGGGCCGCTAAAGGTGTTGTGTGAAAAAGCAGCAGCAGAAGCCATGAACGGCCGTTCCCTCTCCGTGCGTGCCGGTTTACTGGTAGGGCCAGAAGATTACACCGACCGCTTTACCTACTGGCCGGTTCGCATCGCCAAAGGCGGCGACATTCTGGCCCCCGAAAGCTCGAACGTGCCCACCCAATTTATCGACGTGCGCGACATTGCCGCCTGGGTTGTCAAAGCGACCGAAAACGGGCTGACCGGGCCATACAACGTCACCGGGCCAGCCAGCCCATTGACGCTGGGCACACTGTTTGCCGCCTGCCAACAGGTTACCGGCAGTCAGGCCAACTTTGTATGGGCAGATGAGGCCTTTTTACTGGAACAAGGTGTTGCCCCATTTTCCGAGATGCCTTTGTGGATTCCGCCTGCCCGCCGGGGCATAATGCAGGTGGACTGCCGCAAAGCAATGGCAGATGGACTGGTCTATCGCCCCCTGGAAGAGACAATTCGGGATACACTGGCCTGGGCAAACGGCCGTCCTGCCAACCACGAGTGGCGCGGCGGTCTAAAACCGGAAAGGGAAGCCGCACTTTTGGCGATGATTCAATGATAAAACAATAAGATTGGTTCAATCTTTTCCTGGATTGAACCAATCTATCTCCACTATGTTTGCACTTTTGGGTTTGGGACGCAGATTTTCAGGATTAACGCAGATTATTT
>CAZRIB010000032.1:0-11006 GCA_964600035.1 uncultured Ardenticatenaceae bacterium
TTCTTGGCTGGCGCGGCATTCGCTTTTGTCTGGAAAAGCCAGAAATCTTTTTGCCCCAACTGCGGGCTATTTTGCGGGCCAGTGTGGACGAGCAGGGCAGTCCCACCGGTGTGATGGTGATGTTTCCCATGATTAGCACGGTGGATGAGGTGCGGCGCGCCAAAGCGATGTTGGCTGACGCCCAGACACAACTGCGGCAGGCCGGCATCCCCTTTAATGAAGAGATGGCCGTTGGGGTGATGATTGAAGTGCCTTCAGCGGCGGCTGTGGCTGATTTGCTGGCACGTGAGGTTGACTTTTTCTCCATTGGCACAAATGATTTGACGCAATATGTCATGGCCGCTGACCGGGGAAATGCGAATGTGGCGGGGCTGGTGCAGGCGCTGCAACCGTCAGTGCTGCGCATGATTGATCGGGTGGTGCAGGCTGCGCATAAGGCTGGCATTTGGGTGGGAATGTGTGGCGAGCTGGCGGGGGATGTGTTGGCTTTGCCGGTTTTGTTGGGGCTGGGGTTGGATGAGTTAAGTATGAATGCACCGGCGATTCCGGCGGTGAAGGGGGCTGTCCGTCAGTGGTCTTTGGCGGAAGCGCAGGATGTGGCGCGGCGGGTGTTGGCGCTGGATTCGGTAACGGCCGTAGTCGATTATTTGCAATCTTTGAGGGCATAATGGCACCATCTGTAGAGAAAATTTTGAAGGAAACCAAAACTATTGCTGTCGTCGGTTTTTCATCGAAACCGTTTAAGGCGGGGTATTATGTGCCCGCCTATTTGCAGGAGCAGGGGTATCGCATTGTGCCGGTGAACCCGTTTTTGCAGGAGGGGCTTGGCGAGAAGGTGTATCCATCGGTAACGGCCGTGCCGGAACCCGTTGATTTGGTGCTGATTTTTCAGCGCAGTGAGAATGTGCCGCCTTTTGTAGATGAGGCGATTGCAGTGGGGGCAAAGGCGGTGTGGATGCAGTTGGGAATCGCTCATGATGAAGCAGCGGCCAGGGCGCGTGCAGCCGGGCTGGATGTGGTGATGGACCGGTGTATGCTGGTTGAACATAAACGATGGCGGCAGGAAAACGGCCGTTTCCCCCAGGAATAAACCACAACTTTACCCAGAAATTACCAGGCGCAGCGTGCCTGGTAATCCGACGGACGATCCTCGTTATCCGGGATAATGCCTGTTTCTTTTACCGGGCATAACCCTCTCCCCGAAACTTTCCCCCAACTTCTCCGTAAATAGTATCAGTCAAGTAAATTTGTAGTTGGTACACAAGCTGTGATTTACCTGCAACCTGCATCTTGCCACATACGACCGGTTATCAGGCATGAATTTTTGTTTTAAGGAGAAAACGATGTCCGAGCAGATTGATACTTTGAAAGAGGACGAAAAGGCCAGGTTGGCCGACGAGCTAGGCGGGCCAAACAGCCTTGCCCGGCGACATCACCATGAAAAAAACAACTGGATGGCGGGGGTTGTGTTGATTTTGATTGGTGGTATGTTTTTACTGGCAAATGTTACTGGTGTTTACATTCATAATTGGTGGGCACTCTTTTTGTTGATTCCTGTGATTGCCAATTTTGGCAATGCGCTGCGCCAATACCGGGAACACGGCCGTTTTACTGAGGCAGTACGTGGTTCATTGATGGGCGGCCTGTTTATGTTAACTGTGTTTAGTATCTTTATTTTTGGGTGGAGTTGGGGAACCATGTGGCCGTTGTTTATCATTGTTTTTGGCATTGGCGCATTGTTGAGGGGGTTAATGGAATAGGTCAATTGGCGGCATGAGCCATCGATAAAGATTTGGAAGCCAGAGTTGACTCTGGCTTTTTTGCGTTTTAGGGTGTATGTTGAGCAGCAAGATAAATTGTGGAGGCAGGCGATGGCTTTTGTGAAGTTTACGAGGCATTTGGTGCGTTTTTTCCCGGAAATTGAGGATAGTGTGAAGGTGGACGGCCGTAACGTGGCAGAAATTGTGGCGGCATTAAACGGCCGTTATCCCGGTTTAGCCGACTACATCGTGGATGAACGCGGCACACTTCGCAAACACGTCAACATCTTTGTAGACGGCACAATGATCGCCGACAGGCACACCTTATCTGATCCGGTGGGGGAAGCAAGCCAAATTCATATCTTTCAGGCCTTATCTGGCGGTTGATACATTCAGCAAAAGGGGAAAATAGATGAAAAACCGATTGATTTTAGGAACACGCAAAGGATTGATTGTGCTGGCTCACAAGCAAAAAGAGTGGCAAACAATCTCTCATGCTCACCCTGGTGTGCCGTTTTCTTACGGCATGATAGACCATCGCAGTGGGGTGTTGTGGGCATTGGCCGATCACGGTCATTGGGGGCAAAAAGTGTACCAATCGCTGGATGGCGGGGCGACGCTGCAAGAAATGCCCACACCCAAATACCCGGAAACGGCCGTTATTTATGACCCCTGGTCAGAAGAGGCACCAGAAAAGCCAGCCACCGTCTCCTACCTCTGGCAAATTGTGCCCGGCGGCGATGACAAACCGGAACGCCTGTACATTGGCACAGAGCCGGGCGGGCTGTTTGTCAGCAATGATAATGGGAAAAGCTGGGATTTGGTCACAGGATTGTGGGACCATCCATCGCGGGCAAAAAACTGGTTTGGCGGCGGGCGTGATTATGCAGGCTGCTGCGCCATTGTTGTAGACCCCAGAAACAGCGATCACCTGTACATTAGCATCAGCGTAGGGGGCGTTTACGAAACAATAGATGGCGGGCTGACGTGGCACGGCCGTAACCAGGGCCTAATCGCCGAATATCTGCCCAACCCCCGCGCAGAATACGGGCACGATGCCCACTACATGGTCGCCAGCCCCTCCAACCCTGACATTTTATGGCAGCAAAACCACTGCGGCGTCTTTCGCAGCACCAACTGCGGCAAAACCTGGGACAACCTGACACAAGGAAAAATAAAATTCGGCTTCCCCATAGCCGTTGATGCCCAAAACCCCAACACAGCCTGGGTAATACCCGCCGTCAGCGATGCCCAGCGCATGGCATTTGATGGGGCATTATTTGTAGCCAGAACAGAAGACGGCGGCCAAACATGGCAAGAACTGCGCCAGGGACTGCCCCAATCAAATTGTTACGACATCGCCTACAGGCATGCTTTAGACATAGACGGGGACACGTTGGTGTTTGGCACAACAACAGGCAACCTGTTCATTTCATACGACAGGGGAGAGCATTGGCAAGCCATAGGCACAGCCTTCCCGCCAATATATTCTGTCCGCTTTGGCTAGCACACAGAAGAGGGTTAAAGTGCCTGAAAACTTACAATTATTGTAAGGTTCACACATTTTAAAACATTCATATGTGATAAATTTCACAATATAACTATTACATAATTGAGTGTAAAATGTTTTAACATCCATTACACTAAGCACGGTTAGAAATTATTTCTAAATTATGTAGGAGGCAGAACATGCAAAACTTTGGTCCATATGTTAGTCAATACGGTGTCGATAATCATGGCATTCGTAATCCGGGTACAGTTTATTGGAACCTGTCTACACCCATGCTGTACGAACAAATTATTCGCCGACGGGAAGGAGCAATTGCCCACTTAGGGCCAATTGTTGTGAGTACCGGCGACCACACTGGCCGTTCCCCAAACGATAAATTCATTGTCAAAGAACCAACCAGCGAAAGAGATATTTGGTGGGGTAAAGTAAATCGCCCCATTTCACAAGAGAAATTCGACAATATCTACCGCAAAATGATGGCATATATTCAAAACCGCGACATTTTTGTGTTTGACGGGTATGCCGGAACAGATGAACGCTACCGGATGCCGGTGCGGATTATTAATGAATATGCCTGGCACAATTTATTTGTGCGCAATATGTTTGTGCGTGAAATGGACGGTGAAAAACTGAAGCGGCATGTGCCGGAATTTACGGTGATTGATTTGCCGCGCTTCCATGCCGAACCGGAAATAGATGGCACAAATTCACAGACCTTCATTTTGGTGGACTTTGGCAAGCGTTTGGTGTTGATTGGCGGCACTGAATATGCAGGGGAAATGAAAAAGAGCATTTTCTCTGCGATGAATTATTACTTGCCAAAGCGGGGCGTGCTCAGCATGCATTGCAGCGCGAACTATGGCAAAGATAAGGATGATGTTGCTTTGTTCTTTGGGTTGAGCGGTACGGGCAAAACAACGTTGAGCAATGACACAAGCCGTACTTTGATTGGTGACGATGAGCATGGTTGGAGTGATGATGGCGTCTTTAATTTTGAAGGCGGCTGCTATGCCAAGGTGATTCGTCTTGATCCTGAAGGCGAGCCGGAAATTTATCAGACAACACGCCGATTTGGCACAATTCTGGAAAATGTCATTTTTGACAGTGAAACCCGGCAGGTTGATTTGGATGATGCTTCCCGGACGGAGAATACCCGGGCGAGCTATCCGATTACCCACATTGCCAATGCTGATCCGGTTGGTGTGGCTGGGCATCCCAAGAATGTATTTTTCTTGACGGCCGATGCTTTTGGTGTGCTGCCTCCGATTAGCAAATTAACGAAAGAACAGGCGATGTACCATTTCTTGAGCGGGTATACGGCGAAGGTGGCTGGTACAGAACAAGGTATCACTGAACCGGTTCCGAATTTTAGTGCTTGCTTTGGTGCGCCGTTTATGCCATTGCATCCCGGTGATTACGCCAAATTGCTGGGCGAAAAGATTGAGAAGCATGATGTGAATGTCTGGCTGGTGAATACCGGTTGGACAGGCGGCCCTTATGGTGAAGGTTCGCGGATGAAGCTGGCCTATACGCGCCGTATGGTTTCGGCCGCGTTGAATGGCGAGTTGGATAATGTGGAAACGGTTGAAGAACCATTCTTTGGCCTGCACATTCCTGTGGCTGTGGAAGGTGTGCCGTCAGAGGTGTTGAATCCACGCCAAACCTGGGCTGATCCAGCCCGTTATAATGCGCAAGCTGCCAAACTGGCTGCGATGTTTGTGGAGAATTTCAAGCAGTATGAAAGCGGTGTTTTGCCGGAAATTGTTGCGGCTGGTCCAAAACAACAAGAAGCTGCTTGATATTGCTGTTGATGTTTAGAAGAGGGGCACACAGGGTTGTGTGCCCTTTTTTATTTGAGGTTGATTAATTTTAGGTGGCTTTGAGATGGATTTTTTTATACTCTTGGCTAATAGTTGAAGTAATTGTACTGTTTAAATTTGTGAGGTTTGTCGATGGTTGAGATTCCATTGTTTCCGTTGAATACGGTTTTGTTTCCGAATATGCCGCTGCCTTTGCGTATTTTTGAGACGCGGTATCAGGAGATGCTCCGTTTTTGTTTGGCGAATAAGAGTCCGTTTGGGGTGGTGTTGATTAAGGACGGGCAGGCGGAGTTTGGGCCGCTGGCTTTGCCTTTTGGTGTGGGTACAACGGCCGAAATTGTAGAGGTGCAGCCGCATGAGGGGCAAAGTTTGATTGTGACGATGGGAATGCGCCGCTTTCGGATTGTGACGCTGAAACAGGAACGGCCGTATCTCACTGCCGACGTCGAATATATCCCCCTCATGACCAAATCCATCCACGAAGCAACCCGGCTGGCATCTGCTTTACAACCGCTGGTATGGGTATATTTGCAAAAACTTAACGAGCTTGACAGCACATACGTGGAGCTTGACCAATTTCCGCCGGATGCAAAAACCTTTGCCAATTTGGCTGCTGGCCTGATTCAAATTGGCAATTTGGAAAAGCAAGACTTGTTGGAAGAAGATGAAACAGAAGGTTTATTAAAGAAGCTCACCCGTCTCTATAAGCGAGAACTGGTGCTTTTGCGAACTTTACCGACGCACAAGGATGACCTTGCTCCGTTTTCATTGAATTAGGTAAACCACAAGTAACTGTAATCTTTGCTGTGGCCGGTGTCCTCACCGCGTCACAAGCGGGTAAATCGCAAAAAATAGACGCTTCTATCTCTTAAAACTTTCTGCGGTTTGCCTGACCAAACAAGGTTTGCAATGAGCGTGATTGAAAATTTGGGCTGGAATACCAGCTTCATCGTCAATCACGCTCATTTGTTTTTTAGATGTCGTATAACTCGCCAAACTTTTCTTTGAGGTAGGTAATGTAGGGCGCAATGGTTAACGGCCGTCCCGTCACCCGCTTTATCAACTCATCCGGCGTAAATTTACTACCAGGGGCATACACATTTTCGCGCAGCCAGCCATGCAGCGTGCCAAATTCACCCCGGCCAATCTCCTCAGGAATTGAAGGATGAGCGGCCAAGGCCTGCTGATAAAACAAGGCAGACATGACATTACCCAGCGTGTAGCCTTGAAAAGCACCGCCAATCGTACCCGAAAACCAGTGAACATCCTGCAAGACACCATCCACATCACTGGGCGCGTGCATCCCCAGGTCAGATTGGTACATGGCATGCCACGCTTCTGGCAAATCTTTAACAGCCAGCGTGCCCTCCAACATCTGCATTTCCAGCTCAAAACGGATGAGAACATGCAAGTTGTAAGTCACTTCGTCTGCATCTGTGCGAATGAGTGACCGCTGTACTTTGTTAATTGCCCGGTAAAAGGTGTCCAAAGAAACATGACCCAACTGGCTGGGAAATTCTGCTTGAAGCTGCGGGTAGTAATGTTCCCAAAACGGCTTGCTGCGCCCCACGATGTTTTCCCACAAGCGAGATTGGCTTTCATGCACACCAGCAGATGTGCCTTCGGCGAGCGGTGTGCCTTCGTAGGCCATGTTAATGCCTTGTTCGTACATGGCATGACCGGCTTCGTGCAGGGTGCTAAAGAGGGCTTCACCCAGGTCATTTTCTTTTACACGGGTGGTAATGCGGACATCGCCCAGACTAAATTTGGTCATGAATGGATGGTGGGTTTTGTCTTGACGGCCGCGTTGAAAGTCGTAGCCGTATGCTTCAATGATTTTTTGCCCAAAGGCAAGCTGCTTGTCTTCCGGGAAGGATTGTTTGAGACAGCTATCATCGGCAACTGGTTGGCTGGTGATGGCTTCTACCAATGGGACAAGTTCCTGGCGAAGTTGGGAGAAGATGGCACGGATAGAGGCCGCTTTCATGCCTCTGTCTGCCCAATCAATGAGGGGGTCGGCAATGTGATCGTAGCCGGGGAAGCAGTTGGCTAACTGGCGGCTGTATTCGAGGGTTTTTTCCAGATACGGCCGTACGGCGTTAAAGTCATTATTCGGCCGTGCCTGTGTCCAAACTTGATAAGATTCAGCGCCATGCGCAAAAACTGCGGCTAACAAATCACCCGGTATTTTTGTTGCCCGGTCATACTGGTGGCGAACCAGCCGCACAAGGGCGGCATCATCATCGTCATATGGCAGTTCTTTGGCATAGGGTTCCAGTTCATCCAGCAATTTACCGACTTTTTCGTCTGTTAGCCGCTCATGGGAGAGCCGGGTTAAGAGAGATATCTGGCGGCCTCTGGCTTCTGCGCCGCCGGGTGGCATGTAAGTGGCCTGGTCCCAATATAACAAGGATCGGGTCATATCCAGATCGTAAATTTGCTGCATGTGGGCTTTTAATTGTGTAATTTTTTCTTTCATTATTTTTCCTTTATGTGGGTATGTGGGAATTATGAAGGGTTGAATACCGAATACTAGCACACGTAACCCGAAGTCCGTATACCGTTTTCCGACAAAATTACCAGAGGCAGCGTACACGGAAAACGGATAACGGATTACTGAATACGGATACTGGTTGCTAAATTATCCTTTTCCCAATGCGTTGTGCAAGGCGGCTGCCAATTCATCAATTTGGAGGGGTTTGGAGAGAAGCGGTGGGGAGCCGTAGGATTTTAATATTTCCAGCCGTTCCTGGAGGACGTAGCCGGTCATAAATACGAAGGGGATGTCGAGGCCGTGTTTGCGTACGGCCGTTAACAGCTCAACGCCGCCCATGTAGGGCATCACCACGTCACTCAGCACCAAATTGGCAGCATGTGGGTCTTTTTTCAGCATGGAAAGCGCACTCATGCCGTCCCCTGCTTTGATGACGCGGTAATTGAGAATTTCCAGTGTATCGGTAACGGCCGTTCTAATCTTTTCGTCATCTTCCACGACCAAAATGACCTCGCCATCGCCTTGGGGAACATCTTCGAGCGCACCTGCCTGTTTATGGCCGTTTGTCACTTCAATGCCCGGGAAATAAAGCGTAAACGTCGTTCCCTTGCCTACCTCGCTGGCAACCTGCACAGTGCCATTATGCTGCATCACAATGCCATGCACTTGCGCCAGCCCCAGCCCTGTTCCCTTTTCTCGTGGTTTGGTGGTGAAAAACGGTTCAAAAATATGGGGCATCACATCCGACGAAATGCCATGACCGGAATCAGTGACAGCGATAGAAAACCACAGGCCGGGAGACATCTCCGGGAGGGGGGTGTTGTCTGTAAATTCATGCTTATCCAGACGGATTTTAATTTCACCATATCCTTCTATGGCATCGCGGGCGTTCAGGCAGAGATTAAGTAAAACCTGCTGAATCCGTGTCGGATCGGCGGTGATGTAGCCTTGCTGTAAATTGTTTTCCAGCACAATGGAAATTGATTCAGGCATGGTTCGCTGGAGCAGTTTTACCTGTTCCTTGATAAATGGAACCAGATTGAGCGGGGCAAAATTCAACACATTGCGCCGGCTAAAGTCGAGAATTTGTTGAATTAACTCGGTGGCACGGGCTGATTGTTCTTCAATGACTGTGAGCCGTTCTTTGATTTTTTCTGGCAGATCGGGCTGCCGTTGGGAAAGCTGGGTGTACAGGGTGATGACGGCCATGATGTTGTTGAAGTCGTGGGCAATGCCTGCGGCCAGTTGGCCGACGGCGGCCAGTTTGGCCTGTTCTTGTTGGTGAAGTTGTTGTTCGTGGGCTTCGGTGATGTCGCGGATGAGGATGACGCTGTGCCGGTTGGTGGCATCGGGTTCCATGCGTTGGGGCAACAGTTGGTAGATACGGCCGTTTACTTCTGTTTCCACTGTCTCTCCCTGCTGCGAATTTTTGAGCAGTGTTGTCATGGGGACGCCCCCAATTTTTTGCAGCACATCACCAACTGACACACCAAGTGGGCTGAGTAATTCTTGTGCAGTCTGGTTTTGGTTCAGGATACGGCCGTTGCCATCCACCACCACCACACCTTCCGGCACTGCCGCCAAGACATCTTCCAATGCCTGTGCCTGCCGCCGAATTTTTTCCAACAGCCCAATTTTTTCGGTGACATTGCGTTTCACCGCGGCATAATTCATCACATTTCCGGCACTGTCTTTAATGGGGAAAATCACAGCTTCTTCATAATACACAGAGCCATCTTTTTTCTTGTTAATAAATGACCCTGTCCAGGTGTGTCCGGCTCGGATAGTTCCCCACAAAACCTCATAAAATTCCTTGTCGTGGTAGCCACTTCTGAAAATGCGGGGGTTACGGCCGTACAACTCTTCCTTGCTGTAGCCGGTTAATTGGGACACATACGGATTGGTGTAGATCATATTTCCGGCCAAATCGGTAATAAGAATCGATTCAGCCGCCTGCTCTATAACAGCCGCCAGCCGTGCCAACTGCGTTTCGGCCGCGCGCCTTTCGGAAATGTCGTGGACAATGGCAAACAAAAATTGCTTGTCTGCAATCATGACAGGCCCGCTGTAAACCTCTACATCACGCTTTTCGCCATTTGCCAACTTGTGCTGAAAATAAAAATGTCGTTGTTTTTCCAGCAAAGCCTCATGCATGGCCGTGTCTACTTTTTTGGGCGGGCTTATATTCAGATCATAAATGCTGAGGGAAGATAACTTGTGCTTGCTGTAGCCATAAAACCGGCAGGCCGCCGGATTGGCATCAATGAGCTGGCCGCTTTGCGGATCAATAATCAACATGACGGCGTGATTGTTGTTAAACAGGCTGAAATATTGCGCGTTTCTTTGCTTAAGTGCGTCGGCCAGCACTTTGCGCGTTTCGGTTTCCTGTGCCAATTTGCGGGCTTGGGTCATTAACGTTTGGCGCATAGTTGCCGCACCCAAATGGTGGCGGACTTTGCTCAACATTTCTTCGGGTAAGTAGGGCTTTTGAACAAAATCAACACAGCCTTCTTGCAGGACATGGGCGCGCAGTTCGGGGGAATTGTTTTCACTCACCGCAATAATAGGCAGATCATATGAGTATGTGTTTCTGTTGGCGTACGTGACATATTCTTGCCAGCTTACATTTTCTAAATCGATGTCTAAAACGAGCAGGGATATGCGGTTGGTGTGGAGCAGGTGTCTGATTTCTTCTTCCGTTGCCGCTTCAAGGATGATGTACCCTGCTGTTTTTAGGGCATCGGCAGTTTGTTGGCGGCGGGTGTTATTTTTTTCTGTGAACAGGATGTCGATTTGTTGGTTTGTCAGGTTTTTTGTAAACATTTTTTGCCTGTTGGTGTTGTTTGTGACCAGGAAAGCAGATTTTCTTTGGTGCATCTCCGTGTAAATACAGAATTTTTGATGAAGCCAACTGCTCTTTTTTTTACACTGTATCAGTTACGGCCGTAACGCCCAACGGAATTTAGTACTTGTCACCGTGAAAAAGCAGAAAACGCACTTTTTTACTGCCATTGGCAAAAACCCAATAGGTTCATTTTATCATTAAAATCGGGTGGCATTTGACAGGAATCCAACAATCGGTATTGTTTGAGATACGTAATCCACTAAAATTAACCCGATGTTTGTTAAAAATTGCACAAAGAGAGAGGTAAATGTACCCGGCAAAAAAGGTAACAAGGTACAGTATGAAATTTTGCCGGGCATGCAGGCAAATCGTGGCAGAAATGAGCTGGTACACGTAACCCGAAGTCCATATACCGTTTTCCGACGAAGTTACCAGAGGTAGAGCACACGGATTACGGTTTACGGAATACGGAACATAGGTACTGGTTTGTTTGAAGCGCTTCTGCGGTTTGCTTAAAAACGGAAAATGAATAATCGTATTTTAGTTATTAATTGTGGCAGTTCTTCATTGAAATTTG
>CAZRIB010000032.1:11106-16205 GCA_964600035.1 uncultured Ardenticatenaceae bacterium
AAAATGAATAATCGTATTTTAGTTATTAATTGTGGCAGTTCTTCATTGAAATTTGCGTTGATGGAGCCGGAACACGGCCGTAACCTGATAAACGGCATTGCCGAACGACTAGGCACGGCCGAAGCCCAACTCGTTTGGCGCAGAGAAGGGGATAAAAACATCCAGCCCATTCCGCAGGCCAAACACAAAGAGGCCATGCAAGCCATTATTGACGTGATGTCTGCCCAGGAATTGTTAGCAGAGCCATTGGCCGCTGTTGGGCATCGTGTGGTACATGGCGGTGAAGCCTTTACCGCTTCAACCATCATACAAGCGGATGTTTTGGCCGCCATTGAGGCCTGCAACCACCTGGCCCCCCTGCATAATCCGGCCAATGTTATTGGCATTCGCACAGCGATGGCCTTGTTCCCCAATGTGCCGCAGGTGGCGGTGTTTGATACGGCGTTTCACCAAACCCTGCCGCCACATGCTTACCTGTACCCTGTCCCCTATGATTTGTATTTGGAACAGGGGGTGCGCCGGTATGGTTTTCATGGAACCAGTCATCGCTATGTGACGGAGCAGGCGGCCGAACGTTTGCAACGGCCGTATCACAGCAGCCGCTTCTTGTCTGCACATCTGGGTAATGGCTGTTCGGCAGCGGCCGTTGCCAACGGCCAAAGCGTAGACACCACCATGGGGCTTACCCCCCTGGAAGGCCTTATGATGGGCACACGCAGCGGCGATGTAGACCCCTCCCTGCACCAATACCTGCACAATACACTGGGCTACAACATTGACCGCGTTACCCAGATGCTTAACAAGGAAAGCGGGCTGTTGGGCATCTCTCAATTAAGCAACGACATGCGCACATTGGAAGATGCTGCCGATGAAGGTCACGAACTGGCCGCACTTGCCATCGAAATCTTTTGTTACCGGCTGGCAAAATCTTTGGCCGGGCTGGCTGTGCCTCTGGGGCAGGTCGATGCCCTGATTTTTACAGGCGGCATTGGTGAAAATTCGCCGTTGGTACGGCAGAAAACATTACAGCACCTGCGTTTACTTGGCTACGAGATAGATGACGGCCGTAACCAGGTAAACGGCCGTGACACCGACGGCATCATCACCACAGAAAACAGCCCCATCGCCATCGTCATCCCCACCAACGAAGAATTGATGATAGCCAAAGACAGCCTCTCTCTCGTCCAAAAAGAACACCAGGCGGGAGAATAACACACCAGAGGAACCCATAATGAGTACAAACAATGGTACGCAAAATACCACACACACACTCTACCTGGCGCCTACAGGCCCGGGCGCTGGACTTACATCCGTTTCCATCGGCCTTGTCCGCGCACTAGACCGCGTCGGTCTGCGCGTACACTTCCTAAAACCAATCAGCCAGCCCCACCCAGGTGATGCTGGCCCCGAACGTTCAACTGCCTACATACGGCGCACCATGAACCTCAACCCGCCCGATCCCCTGCCCATGCGCCACGCCCAGCAGCTTATCAGTGAAGACAGCGAAGACGACCTGATGGAAGAAGTCATGGGCTTGTACCATCAAGTTGCCCAAAATGCCGATGTGGTTGTCGTAGAAGGTCTTGTGCCAACGGAATCAGAATCTTATGCCGACCAGCTAAATGCCAAACTGGCACGCACACTCGATGCAGAAGTTATCCTCGTGTCCGCATTAGGGCACGGCACCATTGCTGAGCTTGACCATCGCATTGAAATAGCGGCCCAAATGTTCGGTGGACTCGATGCACCCCACCTCATTGGAGGCATTGTCAACAAAATCAACATGCCCACCCAAAGCAGCATCCCGGTTTCAGAAGAAGAACTGGCTGCTCAAACCGCTCGCCGCCAAAAAGAAGTCAGTGCTGATCAGGCTGCACTTATCCGTACGCAAAGCAAAGTGTTTGCTCACCCCCACTTTCATTTAATTGGCACAATCCCCTGGCAGCGTAAGCTGAACGCCCCCCGCACTTGTGATGTGGCCCAATTTGTCAATGCCAAAATTTTGAATGAGGGTCAAATTGGTCGCCGCCGCGTGCATCAGGTAGCCGTATGCGCCCGGCATGTCCAAAATTTAACGCCAGCTTTGCGGCCGGGTATTTTAGTAGTTACCCCAGGAGACCGCGGTGATGTGCTGGTAGCGGCCAGCATGGCTACCGTGAATGGTGTGCCTTTGGCGGGTGTGCTGTTGACCAGTGGCATTGAGCCCCATCCTGAAATTATGAAATTGTGCCAGCAGGCCTTTGCCCAAGGACTGCCGTTAATGCTGCTGGAGCAAGATACATACCAGTCGGCTTCCTTGCTGCGTGAATTTAATCCCGAAGTGGCATTAGACGATATAGAACGGATTGAGTGGGTGATGGATTCCGTTGCCCGCAACCTGGATATGGTTTGGCTGCAAGAGCGGCTGGCTACCGGGCGCGAGCTGCGCCTTTCACCCCCTGCATTTCGTTATTTGCTTACCAGCCGCGCCCGTGCCGCCAAAAAGCGGATTGTCTTGCCCGAAGGGGACGAGCCGCGCACGATTCAAGCAGCAATTACTTGCCACGAACGTCGGATTGCCCAATGTGTGTTGATTGGCGAACGCGCAGAAATTAATCGGGTGGCATCGGCCGTTGGGATGGTGATTCCTGAGGACATGGAAATTATTGAACCAACGGATGCAGTGCGGCAAAAGTATGTGGCGCCAATGGTTGAGCTGCGCAAGCATAAGGGCTTGACTGAACCGGCAGCTATGATGCAGTTGGAAGATAATGTGGTGCTGGGGACAATGATGCTGGCACTTGGCGAAGTGGACGGCTTGGTGTCTGGGGCTGTTCACACCACTGCCAATACGGTTCGTCCGGCGCTTCAGCTTATTAAAACCAGCCCAGATGCCAAGCTGGTTTCTTCTGTGTTCTTTATGCTGCTGCCGGAGCAGGTGCTTGTGTATGGTGACTGTGCGGTGAATCCAAACCCGAATGCGGAGGAGCTGGCTGATATTGCCATACAAAGTGCGGAGTCGGCGGCGGCGTTTGGCATTGAGCCGCGTGTGGCCATGATTAGTTACAGCACGGGAGCGTCTGGCGCGGGCAGTGATGTGGAAAAGGTGCGGGAGGCCACCCGCATTGCGCAGCTAAAACGGCCGGATTTGTTGATTGATGGCCCGCTGCAATATGATGCGGCGGCGATTGCCTCTGTTGCTCAGAAAAAAGCACCAGACAGTAAGGTGGCTGGCCGGGCAACCGTGTTTGTGTTCCCGGATTTGAATACGGGCAACACGACGTATAAAGCGGTGCAGCGAAGCGCGCATGTGGTGAGTATTGGCCCGATGCTGCAAGGTTTGCGGAAGCCGGTTAATGATTTGTCGCGGGGGGCGTTGGTAGATGATATTATTTACACGATTGCGCTGACTGCGATTCAGGCGGAACAGGTAGCCCAGAAAACGGCCGTTTCCTAAACAACAGGTTTGCAGGTGGCAAGTGGGGCAAGCAGCCTGCCACTTGCAAACCATTTTAATCATCCATCTTCAATCATTCGTATATCTTTATGCCTACTTTGAACGACTATTTGCAATTTGCTTTGGATGCTGCCTGGCAGGCCGGGCGCGTGACACTGGGGTATTTCCAAACGGGCGTTCGTGCCGACCGCAAGGGAGACAATACCCCCGTCACCATTGCCGACCGGCAGGCCGAGCAGAAAATTCGGGAAATGGTGGCACACTATTGGCCCGATCACGCCATTCACGGTGAAGAATTTGGCAAATCGCAGTCGTCTGCGCGGTTTACCTGGATTATTGACCCGATTGATGGAACGAAGTCGTTCATTAGCGGTGTGCCGTTGTACAGTACCTTGCTGGCCCTGCTGGATGGGGATGAGGCTGTGCTGGGTGTGATTCATTTACCGGCGCTGAATGAAATGGTTTACGCTGTGCGGGGTGGGGGGTGTTTTTGGAACGGCCGTACCGCGCATGTATCTGATGTGTCAGAATTGGCTGAAGCAACTGCCCTGTGCAGCGAAATGGAATCTTTGGCAAAGTACGGCCGTCTCCAGGCATGGCAGCGTGTGATGGCCGCCACCTATCTTCAGCGCACCTGGGGCGATGGGTATGGCTACGCTTTGGTTGCCACTGGCCGCGCTGATATTATGGTTGACCCGGCGCTGGCTCCCTGGGATGCTGGCCCATTGAAAGTGATTATCGAAGAAGCAGGCGGCACGTTTACAGATTGGAACGGCCGTGCCACCCAACATGCAGGCGAAGGTATTGCCACAAACGGCCGTTTACTGACCCCCCTCCTTTCCGTCATCCACGAAACATAACCCCTTGATTCTCTTGTCAATCCCTGGAAAAATCCATGCACTACAAAACTTGACTGATTAGTCACTCTATGTTAGCTTTGCCCCATGAACGAAAAACAAAAACAGTTGCTGGAAGCCGCCATTGACCTGTTTGCCAAAGAAGGTTTTTGGAACACACCAACCTCGCGCATTGCCAGACATGCCGGAGTGGCTAATGGCACACTGTTCAACTACTTTGAATCCAAGGATGTACTTATTGATGCGGTGTACACCCAGCTTAAACAAGAGTGGTTGGGCCACATCATGGACGGTTTTCCGCACAATGAGCCGTTTAAGGTACGAATAGAGCATGTTTGGTTCCGGTTTATTGACTGGGGTGTGCGTCATCCAGTTCGATACAGCTTAATGATGCAGCTCAAACTCTCCAATCTGGTGAGTGCAGAGGCACAGCAAAAACAAGAGCAGGAGCTGGCTTTCCTCTATGAGATGGCGCAGCAAGCCATTCAAAATGGCGAGGTGGTCGATGTCTCAGCAGAATACCTGGGGCGCATTTTTTACGCACAGTTGGATGCGGCCGTTCAGCATGCCACCGCCAACCATCTTCAGGACATGGCGCTTGTCCGCCACATTCACCAAGGCTTTGAGATTTTCTGGAAAGGCATTTCCTGAAAATTTTTTGCCATAAATTGACTGACTAATCAATCTAAATTGAGACCAAATGCGAGTGTAACAAATGGCAAACGCAGTTACTTCGTAATTCATAATTTTTCAAAGGAGACGACATGAGCAGCGCGCTCAACACCATGAATGAAAATGGAGCAGGT
>CAZRIB010000033.1:0-12002 GCA_964600035.1 uncultured Ardenticatenaceae bacterium
CCACTGGCTTGCGGATGGGAACACCACAATCCATCAGTGCCAATGTGGAAGCGCATACGCTGGCCTGGCTGGTGCTGCCATTGGAGGAGAGAACTTCCGATACGACGCGAATGGTGTAGGGGAACTCTTCTTCCGATGGGATCATGGGGCGAAGGGCGGTTTCGGCCAATGCGCCGTGCCCAATTTCGCGCCGTTTGGGGCCGCGCAGGAACCATGTTTCGCCGGTTGAGAATGGTGGGAAGTTGTAGTGGTGCATGTAGCGCCGGGATTCGATGGGTGAGAGGCCGTCCAGTTTTTGGGCTTCACGCGGGGTTCCCAGGGCAACAAGGGAGAGGACTTGGGTTTCGCCGCGCTGGAAGAGGCCGGAGCCGTGTGCGCGTGGGCTTAAACCAACTTCTGCACCTAACGGCCGTATCTCGTCCAATTTACGGCCGTCCGGGCGAATCCCCTCATCCAAAATCCGCGAACGCACAATCTTCTTGATCTCATCACTGATAACGCCGCGAATTGCTTTGGGATTGCTTTCTTCATCTTCTTCCATAAAGCTGTCCACAATCTCCTCGCGGAGTGCTTCCACAAATTCATTGCGGTCGTGCCGGTCTGTGTGGCGGGTCATCAGCTCAGTCAGGCGGTCGCCCAGCTTATCCTTCACCTCAACAGCCAAATCCGGATCAGTTTCATCAATAAATACTTCAGCCTTTTCCTTACCAACTGCTTTTTGCATTTCAATTTGCATATCGATGTAAGGCTGAATGGCTTTATGACCAAACTCCAGTGCTTGCAGCAGCACATCTTCTGTTACTTCATTTGCGCCTGCTTCCACCATAATGATGGCATCGCGAGAGCCAGCCATACGCAAATCCAGGAGGGAGTTTTCCATCTCCGGAATGGTGGGATTGGCAACCAACTGTCCATCAATATAACCAACACGCACAGCACCAATTGGGCCGTTCCAAGGGATGTCAGAAATCATCAGGGCGGCGCTGGCAGCATTTACCGCCATAATGTCTAAATGGTTGACACCATCTGAAGAAAGTGTGGTGACGATGATTTGTACTTCATTGCGCATACCTTTTGGAAACAGAGGCCGCAAGGGGCGGTCTGTGAGGCGGGCAATGAGGACGGCTTCCGTTGTGGGGCGGCCTTCACGGCGGAAGAAACTGCCTGGAATCCGTCCGGCGGCATACATTTTTTCTTCATAGTCTACGCTGAGTGGGAAAAAGTCCAGCCCTTCACGGACTGAACGGGACATGGTAGCGGTGGCCAGCAGCATGCTGTCGCCAACGCGCAGGGTGACAGCCCCGCCTGCCTGAATGGCAAGTTTGCCAGTGGCTACGGTGATGTCAGAATTACCGATGGATGCGGTAAAAATTTTGTCTTCTGCGATTGCAGATGTCATGGTTTTATCCTCCAATTGAATAGAACGGTACAAGCTCCAGACCGGCGGTGGTTTGTGGGAAACAGGAATTGCCCTGTTTGTTACACGGAAACACGGCCGTTTCTGGAATATAAAAAATGATTCAAAAGAGGTTCATGGTTGAGGGGAATAAGGTTAGGGACTGGGGATTGGCACATACAAAAAATTTGTATGTATGGGACAATGCCCAATTCCTAAACCTTCCGCGATGCCCTCTAAACCAGAACCAGAACAAAACAGGGGCGAGTTGCGTTCGCCCCTGTTTTATTTCAATTTAGCGACGCAAGCCCAGGCGTGCCAGCATTTCGCGATAGCGTTCCGGGTCTTTTTTGCGCAAGTAAGCCAGCAAGCGGCGGCGTTTACCGACCAGTTTCAGCAAACCACGACGGGAGCTTTCATCGTGTTTGTGTTCGTTGAGGTGTTGTTGCAGCTGCTCAATACGATAATGAAACAGGGCAATTTGCACCTCTGGTGATCCAGTGTCGCCGTCTTCACGGGCAAACTCTTTAATGATTTCGGCTTTCTTTGCCATATCTAAAGGCATGATTTTGTCCTCCAGGAATTTAAATGTGCCGGGAAATCGTCGTGCCGAATGACGTCATATTTCTCAGCCAACAGAGGAGTATAGCTTAATTGGGGGTGTTTTCCAAATAACGTAAGGGGAATGACAAATGGATGCTATGGCTGCTTTTTGATGGTGTCCAGGTGGGTTTGGAGGAGGGTGGCGATTGTGGTGATGTTGGGTTCTTGCAGCAGATTGAGGTGGGGGGTGGGGATGGCATGTATGGTCAAATTACTGGTGATGAGTTTGTCCCAGCCTTTGCCGCGTTCGTCTGTGTCCTGGCTTTGGAAGAGGATGGCCGGGCCGGGCTGCGGGGTGGGCTGGTAGGTGAACAGGGCACGGCCGTTTACCCGTTGAATGTACAGATACCGCCAATGGGCTGGTACAGGCAGGCCTAAAAGCTGCGTCAGCCGGAAGCCAATGAGCTTGAGTCCATATTTGTGGTATCGTCTTTTTTGGCGCTGCCAAATAGTGCGGGCGCGGTGGAATGAGCGAGACGCAAGATAGCGTAACCGCTGATGAGGCCGCATTTGGGCCATCGTTTCCCGATGCTTTGCCAAATTTTGGTTAACCGGCTGCCGGTTGACTGCCATGTTCAATGGGTCAATAAAGACGAGTGTCTGGTATTGCTCGCCTGCTTCCCGAAGCTGTTTTGCCATTTCCAGCGCAACCACACAACCAAAACAAAAACCGCCAAGGTAGTATGGGCCTGTTGGCTGTACGCTTTTGATTTCAGACAGGTAAAGGCGTGCCAGCTCAGGCACGCTCATGCCTTTGGGTAGTTTGTCGTTGAGGTAGGGGACTTGCAGGCCGTAAAATGGCTGGTCGGGGGGGAGGTGGCTGGCCAGTTGGCGAAAACGGAGCACGTGGCCGCCGATGCCATGTACCAAAAAGAAGGGGGGACGGCTGCCTGTGGGCTGGATGGGGACGAGTGACTGCCAATGTTGGGGGGACACGGCCGTTTCCTGTGACAGTGCTTTTGCCATGGCAGCAATGGTGGGCGATTGTAAAAAGAAGGCAAGCGAGAGTTTTTGCCCAAACGTGCGTTCCACTTCGGCCAGCAAAGCCACAGCTTGCAGCGAATAACCGCCCAGTTCAAAAAAATTATCGTTTGTGTAGATGGGGGAGACGTTTAGTGCTTTTTCCCAAATTTGCTGCAAGTGGGCTTCCAGCGGTGTTTGGGGGTGAATGGCCTGCGGGCGGACAACGGCCGTTTCGCCGTATTGCAGCAGTGCTTCTTTGTCTACTTTGCCGTTGGGGGTTATGGGAATAGCGGGAACGGCCGTTATGACAGACGGACGCATATAAGCAGGCAAACTGGCTTCCAGATGCGGTGACAACAACTGCATAAGCGAATCTGGCGGCAGGGAGGTCACTACAAACGCATGAAGCTGTTCATGGGGAGAGCCTGTGGGCAAAACAAAGGCTGTTTGCACCTGGGGGTGTGCTTTTAGCGCCGCTTCGATTTCTGCGACTTCTACCCGGAACCCGCGAATATTGACCTGTGTGTCCCGGCGGCCAATGTAACTGACTGCGCCGTCGGGGAGGTAACGGCCGTAATCTCCTGTGTGGTAAATACGGTCTTGTGGCTGGCGGGTAAATGGATTGGTGGCAAAACGGCCGTCATTGTCTGCCGGGTTCAGGTAGCCCTGGGCTAAATAAGGTGTGCGTACCACAATTTCTCCCGGCTCACCCACGCCAGCCAGTTGGCCGTTGGCTGTTTGTACCAAAAGCTGCACGCCATCAATGCCTTTGCCCAGGGGGGCTGTGGTTGGCGGCTGTTTGTCAGCCAGGATGGCGTAGGCCATTGCCTGTGGTGTTTCGGTTGTGCCGTAAAAGTTAACGGCCGTACAGTTTGGCGCAGTGCCGTGCCATTTTTCCAGCACGGCTTTGGTTAGCGGCTCGCCGCCAAAAAATGCGTGCTGAAGGGTGGGAACGGCCGTTTCTCCATCCATGCAAGTGATCGTCATCAACTGCGCCATTGCCGGCGTAAGATGGGTCTGCGTAATGGCGTGCTGCCGCATCCACTCGGCCAGATAACCCGGTGCAAGCAGTTGGTCCGGGTCTGGGATGAAAAGGGCGGCGCCGCTCCACAAAGGGGCGAAAATGTCCCGGAGCAGGGGGTCATGCCCCAGACCGGAGAGCAATGAGAAACGGTCATTGGGTGAAAAGCCAAAATGCTGCGCCTGCCATGCCAAAAAGTGGGAGACAGGCTTGTGCGTGCCTACAATGCCTTTGGGCTGGCCGGTGGAGCCGGATGTAAAGACGACATACATGCGCTGGTCTGGTTGGATGTGGCGAACCGGCGGGTTGGTGGGTAGATTTTGCCAAAAGGGGCTGCTGGCGATGTTGGCGAGTTGGGGCAGGGTAAATTGGGCGCGCAAATTGCTTTGTGCGAGCCACGACTGTATGGCTTTTGGCGGCGGCGGCGCGGCTTCCAGCTGCAACCATGCGGTCGGGTTGGCCTGGGTGAGCATGGCGAGCAGCCGTTTGGGCGGATAGGCGGGGTCTAAAATCAGGAAGGCTGCCCCGGCTTTGAGTGTGCCTAACAGTGCCCATACCAGGGATGCGCTGCGGTGGGCATAAATGGCAACCAGATCGCCGGGCTGGATGCCTTTTTGCTGGAGGGCGTGGGCTAATTGGCTGCTGCGTTTGTTTAGCTCGTGGTATGTCCAACTGTCGTGGGGATCGGAAACGGCCGTGTTTTCTGCGTGTGCTTTTGCCTGCTGCTCAAACCGGGTGGGGATGTCGCCTGCCCAAACGGATGGCAGCGAGTGGGTGGGGTCTGGCAGGGATGGCGTGGCGGTTGGTGCGGCCAGTGAGTAATTCTGAACGGGAATCTCCGGGTTGGCGGCTATTTGCTGGAGCAGGTGGTGGTATTGTGCCAGAAAGGCGGCCATTCGTGCCTGGGTAAACAGGGCGGTGTTGTAGACGAGGCGCAGGTTGTGGCCGGATGCGGCCGTTTCTTCCACATACAGCGTCAGGTCAAACTTGGCTTCCGGGTTGTCGTTGCGCAGTCGTTTCGCCGTGATGCCGGGAAAGGACAACTCCGCATTTCCCAGGTTGAGCATGTTGAACAAAAGCTGAAAAACCGGCGTGCGGCTTTGGTCTCTGGGCGGGGCGATGGCTTCCAGAATGTGTTCAAATGGCACAGTTTGGTGGGCAAACGCCGAAAGTGTGGTTTGCCGAACCTGGTCGAGCAGGGCCAGGAAGGTTGGATTTTCAGCCAATTTGGTGCGTATAGCCAGCATGTTGATGAAGTAACCAATGACGTTTTGTACTTCTGGCTGGCTGCGGCCAGAAATAGGTGCACCAACGACCACATCTTCTTGTCCTGCCAGACGAGAGACAAGTAGTTGAAAGGCGGCCAGTAACACCATGAATAGGGAGGCGTGGTGTTGTTCGGCGAGGGTTTGCAATTTTTGTTGTGTGTCGGCGGATAAGGGCAGGGTTTGTTCTGCGCCCTGGTAGGTTTGAATGACAGGACGGGGCCGGTCTGTGGGCAGGTTGAGTGTGGGTGGTGCGCCGGTGAGTTGTGTTTGCCAGTATTGCAGCTGCTGGTGCAGCGTCTGGCCTTGCAGCCACTCTCTTTGCCAGATGGCGTAGTCTGTGTATTGGATGGGGAGGGGGGGCAGGTTGGGGGAACGGCCGTTTACCTGTGCGGTATACAGCTCGCTTAATTCCCGGATGAGGATGCGCAGTGACCAGCCGTCGGCGATGATGTGGTGCATGGTAATGAGCAGAATGTGGCTGTTTGGGGCTGTTTTGAGCAGATGGAAGTGGATGAGTGGGCCGGTTTTCAGGTTGAAGCGGTGGTGGGTAACGGCCGTTATCTTTTGGGCTGTCTCGGTTTTGCGCACTTCTTCTGGCAGACCAGACAAATCTTCTACAACAAAGCCGGGGTAGAGACCGGGAATGTGTTGTTGAACAGGGCGCGATTCATCCGGGAAGATGGTTTGCAGGGCAGTGTGCCGGTCTGCCAGGGCGTTGGCGGCATTTTGCAGGGCGGTGGTATTGAGACGGCCGTTTAGCTCTGCGACATAGACAATGTTAAATGGTGCAGTTTCATCGCCCAATTTATCCAAAAACCAAAAGCGTTCTTGCGAATAAGAAAGCGGCAGGTGTTGTGTGGTGCTGTTTTGGGTGTAAGGGCGAAGCTGAAAGGGTGTGCGGTTTGTTTCATTAATGAGGGCAATAATTTCGCTTTTGTGTGCGCGCAGTTGGGAGATCAGTTCAGGCGTGAGTATGTCTGGGGGGGCTTGATAGTGAAGATCGCCGTTTTCAACCCAAAGTTTGACCTGATTTTCGCGTAGTTTTGCCAGTAAAGGATAAATTGTCATTACGAATTACGAATTATGAATTATGAATTACAAAACGCCTCTCATGCTGTTTGCAGATTCTTCTGGTGGGCTTAATTGCAGCCAGCGGATGGTTTCGATGGCATCGGCGAGGGCGGCAATGGTGGGGGCTTCAAAGATGGTGGCAAGGGGGACGGTGAGTTGGAGTTGGTCTTGGAGCATGGCGATCATGCGGGTCGCCAGCAGGGAGTGACCGCCTAGTTCAAAAAAGTTGTGGTGTACGCCGATGCGGTGGGTGCGGGGGAACAGTTGTCCCCAAATGGTGATGAGGCTGGCTTCTGTTGGTGTGCGCGGAGGTTCATATGGGGTGCTTTGTACGGCCGTTTCCGGGTCTGGCAGTGGCAAGGCTTGATAATTGATTTTGCCATTGTCTGTCTGCGGCAGGGCATCCAGCAAGATGTAGTGGGCAGGTATCATCCAGTTTGGCAGGGTGGGGGCAAGTTGGCTGCGCCAGTTGGTGTGCTGAGCGGTGGTTTTGTTTTTTGGCACAATGAAGGCAATGAGGCGGGTGTCGCCGGGTTGGGGCTGAAAGTGGGTAACGGCCGTTTCCTTCACATTTGGCAGCATCCGCAAGGCGGCTTCAATTTCCCCAAGCTCAATGCGCGTCCCACGAATTTTCACCTGCCTGTCATTGCGCCCCAAATGGATCAGACAGCCATCTTCCATCATTTTGCCCAAATCGCCCGTGTAGAAAAGGCGGCTGGTCGCATCCTGGGGGTCTTGCCTGAATTTTTCGGCCGTGAGAGCCGGGTTTTGCCAATAGCCTTGAGCCAGGTACGGGCTGCGCACAACAATTTGCCCAATCTGACCAGTAGGAACGGGGCGGTCTGCTTCATCGACCAAAAAGACATCTTTGTCCGGCACAGCATAGCCAACAGGCAGTACGCCATTTTCGGGCAGGGGGGTGTGGTGGTTGATGAAGTAGCTGCGGTAGGTGGAAACTTCACTGGAGCCGAGATTGTGCAGCAAGGTACAGGATGGCGGGAAATGTTGACGGTACAGGATTACGTCGGGCTGGAGGACTGCTTCACCCCCAAGGTGAACAAGGCGCATGTGGTTGAACTGCTCGCCCTGCGGCACGGTTTGCATGAGGTGGCGGAAAACGGTTGGCACAGTGTGGAGGATGGTGATTTTTTCTTGCTGAAGCCAGGCGGCCATGTGGCTGACGCCGTTGGTGGTGAGGTTGTATGGGTAGAGGGTGGCGCCATTGAGCAGGGCGCGGAAGGTGTCGCTGAGGCCGGCCTGGTAGTTGACCCCGGCCAGTTGGCTGATGTGGTCTTGGGGGTGGATGTGGAGGGCGTTGGTGTGCAGCCAGATGTAGTGCAGGACGGTTTTGTGGGTGTGAACGACGCCTTTTGGTTTGCCGGTGGAGCCGGAGGTGAAGATGATGTGCGCCGGGGTGTCGTTGGTGATGGGGGTGTGGGGTGTTGGGTTGTGGACGGCCGTTTCTTCTGTAATGGCCTGGCTGCCGTTGATGAGGATGGTCTGGTTTCCGGCCAAACTGTGTGCCATGGGCAGGTACGGCTCGAAGGCGATGATGGCTTGTGGGGAAACGGCCGTGACGATGGCTTGCTGCCTGGGAGCGGGTAAATTGGGGGAAACGGCCGTCCAGATTTTGCCTGCTTTCAGGGCGGCCAAAACGGCCGTTATCATGTGTGGGCCTTGTGGGGCCAGCAAAATGACGGGGGCGTTCCCTTCGCCGCATTGGTTGAGGATGGCGTGGGCAATTTGGTTGGCTTGCTGGTTGAGTTGGGTGTAGGTAACGGCCGTGCTGCCAAATTTTACGGCCGTGGCATTGGGCCATCGTGAGACGATATTTTGGAAACGGCCGTGAATCGTCCGGGACACAGCCCATTTTGGAAATGGAATAAATGCTTCTGGCTTGGGTGGTTTTACAATCATAATGGTTGAATATCCAGCTCTTTGGCTAACTGATTGAGCTGGGTAATGGTTTTGTTTGTCAAAGGGATGCCCAATTTTGAATTTTCTTCATAAAGCTGCCACCGTTTTTCCCCGGGATAAAGCAGTTCTGCTTCTGAATTCAGGGGTTCTACCGCTTTGAGCGTGTCAATTAAATAAGCCATCCGTTCAAAATAATTTGCCAGAGGCAAAAACGGCTCAATGGCAATTGCCATGAATAAATGGCCTGTGTTCAGGCTTTTGTCCCAGTTGTGGTATAAGGAGCCAACTTGATGTGATATGGCTGAACCCGTTATAACCCCGCTTAAAATTTCGACCATCATACCTAAGCCAAAACCTTTACCCCCGGCCGCAGGCAGTAAAACGGGACTGGCTGTTTCGTGATTAATCTTATCACTTTCGTCAATGGGACGAATACTGTCTGGTGGTAAATTTTCATTGTTTTCTATTTTTTGGCGGATGGTGGAACCGGCAGTGGCGCTGGTGGCCATGTCTACGAGCAGGGAACGGCCGTTTGCCATTGGCGCGCCAAAGCCAAGTGGGTTTGTACCAATGAATGGGGTTTTTCCCTGGGGATGGGTTACTTTTGGGGTGGCGTTGGAGAAGGCGAAGCCGAGCATGTTGGCTTGTGCGGCCATGTTGACGAAGTATGCGGCCGTGCCAAAGTGGTTGCTGTGATTGACGCCGACGATGCCTGTGCCCTGTTTTTGGGCCAGGGTGATGGCGTGGTTCATGGCTTTCCAGGCGTTGACCGGACCAAGGCCGTCTTGTCCGTCGAAGGTTGCTGTAGAGGGGGTGCGCTGTTGGGGAACGGCCGTTAACGGTGACCGCACCAACCCCTTCATCACCCGCCTCAAATAAATCTCCAGCCGAGCAGCCCCCTGAGCCGCACGCCCAACCAAATCATTCCAAACCAATACATCAGCCAGCACACCCGCCTCATCAGCCGCCACCCCCGCCTTTACAGAAGCCGTTTTAACAAACTGCCAACAATCCTCCTTCAAAACACGTCTAACCATCCGGCATCCCCTTTACCTAATCCACATCCACTTATAAAAAAGAAGAGCGCAGGTAAAGCCTGCACCCTTCAAACAGCACAATGCCCGCAGCAGCAATGTGTCAGCCTTTCGAAGCCAAAACCAGCCACTCCACCGTCTGCGGGAAGAACATTACAATCAACAGGGCAACCCCTTGAAGTGCCATAAAAGGCAGCGCTCCCTTATGAATATCCAACGTTTCCACTTCCGGCGGCGCAACACTTTGCAAATAAAACAGCGAAAAACCCACCGGCGGCGAAATAAAGGCCATATTCAAATTAATAGCCATCATCACAGAGAACCAAACCAGCATCACAGAAGGCTCAACATGCGTTTGAATTGGCGCTAATTCCAAAGCCGCAGGCACAAAGAGCGGCATCACAATAAAGCTAATCTCCAAAAATTCCAAATTAATGCCCAGCAAAAAGACGGCAATATTGGCAACAATAATGAACCCCCAAAAACCGCCCGGCAAACCAGTTAGCAGTTCCTTTGCAAACCGTTGTCCACCCAACTGGTCAAACACCAACCCAAAAAATGTTGAGGCAAACAAAATCATCAACACCAACGCCGTAATATTTGCGGTAGAACGGCCAGCATCCTTAAACAACTTCCAGTTCAAATTCCGATTAGCAGCAGCCAGAACGACAGAACCAAACGCCCCAACCGCACCTGCTTCTGTTGGTGTGGCAATGCCAAAAAAGATGCTGCCCAACACAGCAAAAATAAGCACCAAAGGCGGTACAACCGAAACCATCGCTTTTCTAACTAAAGCCCAACCATGAACTGTTCTGGCCTCCGGCGGCAAGGCTGGTGCAGCTTCCGGCCGAATAATGGCAATAAACACAACATACAGCGCGTACAGCCCTGCCAAAATAAGGCCGGGAATCAATGCACCCAGGAACAAATCTCCCACAGAGACCCCAACTTGGTCGCTCAAGACAACCAATACCAGACTGGGCGGTAAAAGCTGCGCCATCGTACCAGATGCGGTAATAATGCCAGTGGCTAATTTATGGTCATAGTTATATTTCACCATAATAGGCAGTGAAAGCAGCCCCATGACAATGACTGTTGCGGCAACAACACCAGTGGCCGCTGCCAGCAATGTGCCAACAAACACAACCGCCAAAGCAAGACCACCCCTAACCGGCCCCATCAACAAACCAATCGTGCTAAGTAGTTGTTCTGCCAGCCCTGATTTTTCAAAAACAGCACCCATAAACACAAAAAAGGGAATTGCCAAAAGCGTAAAGTCTGACATTGCGCCAAACCACCTGTTTTGCAAAAGCCCCATGCGTGTGATGGGAAACGCGCCAATTGCTAAACCAATTGCCCCAAATACAATGGCTGTCCCCGCGAATGAAAAGGCAACAGGGTAGCCACTTAATATGAGGAACAGGAATAGAACAAACATGACGATGGCTATCCATTCAAATCCCATTGTGATCTCCTTCCTTCTTTGTGGTTGGGTGAGTCATATTTGTTTGGTTAACGGGAATTACTCAATACGTATTGGGGCATCTAGTTCAGCTCGAATATCTGCCACCAGTTCTTCCTGATCACGGAGAATGGCATACAGCTTTATCATTTCAGAGATGCCTTGTAATAGTAAGGAAATAAATGCCAGGAGGACCATAGATTTGATAGGTGCGCGGGGTAGACCGCTGGGATCCGGCGACATTTCCCATGAGCCCCATGTGCCATCTGAGCGTAAGCCCCAAGAGGTGAGGATGGGATTCCATGTAACCCAAATACCGAGCAGACAAAATGGAATGAGGGAAATGATATGACCGATGAAATCAATCCAGGCTTGTGTTTTTTTATTGAGATTGGCAAACCAGAAGTCAACACGGACGTTGATACCGTGCTTAAGAATATAAGCAAAGCCAAAAAAGAAGGTGAGAGAGTAGAGGTACCATTGGAGTTCAATAAGCAGATTCGAGGTCAGGCGGATGCCAATGAATCGGCCAACATATCTCAGGAGAACATTGGCAAAGCCAACAAAGAAGGTGGCAATGACGAGGTACATTGAGATTGTGCCAAGTTTTTCCGAAAAGTCGTCAATTTTATGGGCGATTGTTATTAAGGTTCGCATTTGGCTCGTCTCCTGAAAATAAAGGTTATTGAGTCAAGGTTGATGAGTAAGCGTTCAGTTGGTCAGCTAGTACCCGTATTCAGTATTCAGTAATTCGTAATTCGTGTGCTCTACCTCTGGTAATTTCGTCGGAAAACGGCATATGGACTTCGGGTTACGTGTACTAGCCGGTTTGCTGCGCCCGTATCAGTAGAACAGGTACGGTTGCATGGTGGACAACCCGTTCTGCTACACTGCCAAATACCCATCGATCGATGCCACTTCTTCCATGTGTACTCATGACAATGCCATCAATGTGTTCCATTGCGGCCACTTCCAAAATGGCTTCTGCAACAGGTTCATTTTGGCGAATTTCTGCATTGACTTTGAAGCCTTGAGTGCGTAGTTCTTCCACTTTGTTGTTCAGATAATTGACTGCCTTTTGTTCATTAACGGCACGAATTTTGTCGACCATTTCAGGTGTTTCTGCTTCGAGCATGGACATCCATTGTGGCGGCATAATGACTTGCATTAATGTGAGTTCGCTGTTGTATTTTTGAGCAAGAGATAGGGCATAAGGCAAGGCGGCTTCTGAGAAGGAAGAACCATCCAGTGGTATCAACAGGTGGCT
>CAZRIB010000033.1:12102-16096 GCA_964600035.1 uncultured Ardenticatenaceae bacterium
TCATTGAGCTGCTGGAGTTCTGATTCGGCCGTGGCGATTTCGTTTTGGATGGCTTGAATTTCTGACTCCTGGCTGTTTGTTTGCGCTTCTTTTAGTTCGTATTGAAGTTGTTCTAGCCAGGCTTCGTTTTCTTCAATAAGGTCCTTTAGTTCTTGCAGGCGGTGATGCAGCTCTTTTTTGGTGCGTTTATCTAGTATGGGGGTGGGGGCAATATCGTTGACCCAACTGAGGTCTATTGGTTCTGGCGGGGTATCTGGTTCGTTGACAAAGATGACTTTGGCTGTGCTTTCTTCTGGTTCTGCTGCGCTGCGCGCCTGGAGTAGTTCTTTGTATGTACCTTTGTAGACGGTCAGGTGGTTGTCTTTGAGTTCCCAAATTTGGGTGGCAAGGTGGTCTACCAGATAACGGTCGTGGGAGACCATGAGGATGGTTCCGTCGAATTGTTCCAGTACTTCCTGGACGACTTCTTGCGAGGGGATGTCCAGATGGTTGGTGGGTTCGTCTAGCAGGAGAAAGTTTGCGCCATCCAGAGCGAGCAGGGCGAGGGCCAGTCTGCCGCGTTCGCCGCCGCTGAGGGTGTGGATGGGTTTGAAGGGATCGTCACCTTTGAAGAGGTATTGTGCCAGATAGTTTCTTGCTTCTTGTTCGGTGAGGGTTGGTTTGTGGCTGAGTAGTTCGCTCAGGATGGTGTTTTGCATGTTGAGTTGGTCGTGTGCCTGGGCAAAGTAGCCTATTTTTGTGCCAGGGCCAGTTTTGAGGGAGCCGGATAACGGCCGTATCTCACCCAATATCGTGCGCAGAAATGTAGATTTGCCACTGCCATTTGGACCAATGAGGGCGGCGCACTCTTGTCGTTCCAGGTTGAGCTTATCAGTGGTAAACAAGGGCGTGCCGGGATAGCCAATAGTCAATTTTTTGGACTTCAATACATACCGTGCGCTGCGTTCCTGGCTTTGCAGGCGGAAATTCAAGCGGGGCGGGCGGTTGGCGGGAGGTGAAAGAGCGCGGATGTGTTGGGCGGCCTCATTGGCTGAAAAGGTGCGTGTGCGCGAGCCGACTTGCAGCCAATTTTTGTTTTGCAGGGCTGTGGCGCCTTGCTCTTCCAGCAGCAGGATGTCGCGTGTGAGCCGCTTGAGCTTGCCTTTGGCGATGTCGGTTTTGCCGCCGGCGATATGTTTTTGGATAAAGGCAAGTTCTTTTTCCAGCCGGGCTTTTTCGGCGGTAAAGAGGGATAGTTCATGTTCCCAGGCCATTTGCCGCTGTGTGATGTAGTTGGTGTAGTTGCCCTTGTAGCGCTGGATGCCGGTAGGGGTGAGGTCCCAAATTTGGTTGACGACGCGGTCGAGGAAGTAGCGGTCGTGACTGACGATGAGGAGTGCACCTTGCCAGCGCTGCAGGGTGGCTTCTAACCATTCAACGGCCGTAATGTCCAGGTGGTTTGTTGGTTCATCCAGAATCAGGAGCATGGGCTTTTCCAGCAGCAGTCTGCCGAGCAGAACCCGTGTTTTTTGCCCGCCGCTGAGCTGTGCCAGGGGCTTGTTCCAGTCGTCCTGGGTAAAACCCAGCCCCATGAGGACGTGTTTGATGTCGTTTTGGTACTGGTAGCCGCCCTGAAGTTCGTAGGTGTCCTGGATACGGCCGTATGCTTCCAGCACCGCTTCATCCATCTCTCCGGCACTCATCTGCTGTTCCAGCGCGCGTAATTCTCGTTCCATTGCCTGCAAATCGGTAAAAACGGTGAGCATTTCTTCATAAATTGTGTTGTCGCGGCCGGCAAAGGTGAGAACGGCTTCCTGCCGTAAATAGCCTACCGTCAGGCCTGCGGCATGGCTGACTGTACCGGCTGTTGGTTCCAGTAATTTAGCAAGAATGAGCAGCAGGGTGGTCTTGCCGCATCCGTTTGGCCCCACCAGCCCGATGCGGTCGTTTGGGTGGAGTTCAAGGGAAACGGCCGTAAATAAATCCGTCGCACCAAAAGATTGAGTCAGGTCGGTTGCAGATAAAAGCGCCATACCCAAAAATATATTCTGCCTTTTGCGTTGCGGCAACAGGCAGAAAAAAAGCCGCACAAGGCGGCAGACTTTTTTAACAAAAAGGTAAGCAAAGATTAGAGGGGATATTGAGAAGGTTGTTGGCGAGACGGCCGTTTACCACCCTCACGTACTTTAGAAGCAGGCACAACCAGTGTTTCATCCGCACCCGCTTGCTGCCGCTGCACAGCCAACCGCCGCTGTTCTGCCCGGTTCAACTGCCACAAAATATAACGCACCCGTCCCGACATCGCCTGAGCAATATTCCATAACAGCCGCGTACCTAAAACAGCATCATCCTCACAAAGCGTCAACAGCCGCTCCCGTTCCAACACCAACACCGTCGCACCATCCCGGCCAGCCACCAAATCCGCACTGCGTTCACCCTGGTCTAGCATCGCCAATTCGCCCGTAATCTGGCCGCTGCGCAGCGTTGCCATGTGCTGCTGTTGATGAGACGACAAACCCGGTTCCAGTCCATCTGGATCTTTATAAACCTCGACGGTGCCCTCCTGAATAATAAACAGCTCATCCCCTTTTACTGCTGCCTCAGCAATCACTTCCCCCGGCTTAAATACCCGGTGCTGGCACTGAGCCGCAATACGCATCCGCTGGGCCAGATTCAAATCATTCCCCACATCAGAATGAGCCAAAAAGTTGGCTGCCTGTTCAATTTGCACCAATTCCTCATCATCTACCGGCGCGTACAACTCCGCACTGGAACGCGGCAGCCCCAAATAGGCAGCCACCTGCCGCCGGGTTGCTTCTGGTGTTTCAAACTGCGGCCAATGGCCTGCCTTTGGGAAAATACGCAAATCTGCCTGCGGCCATTCATCCGCAACCACACCCGCATCTCGAAGCGGCACAGTGTTATCTTCTGCTCCCCACAACACCAGGGCAGGCGTTTGAATGTTGGCTAAACGGCCGCGCAAATCATTCTCTCTCATTGCTCTAAAACATTCAGCCCGCACCTGCCCTTGTCCAGGGCGACGGGCATCTCGCCGAATATGCTCATAATCATCGCGGGTAATGCCTGTGCGCTCGGCAAATAATGCCGGTTTCATCAACCGGTCTGTAATGCCCACAATCGTTCTTTCCACAGCGTTAACCAGCCAACTACCCACACTAAACCGTTCCAAAAGGGTAACAGGCAGAATAAACATATTGATGAATGTGGATAAACGGCCGGTAATCGTTGGGCTAAGCAGCACCATTCGCTCAACCAGCACGGGATACGCCAGCGCCAATGAGATGCTAATCATGCCGCCCATAGAGTGCCCTACCAATACCACAGGGCCATCACTCACCATCTCAATAAAATCAGCTAAAAGCTCCACATAATCTGGAATGGTTGTGCGCTTATTCAGACGAGGGGATTGGCCGTAACCCGGCAAATCAACGGCCATACAGTGGAAACGTTGGGCAAGCAGCCCAACCATTGGCGAAACGGCATACCACGAACTTGACCAGCCATGAATGAGGATGGCTTTTTGCCGTCCGGGTTGTCCCGCTTCTATAACATGTAACGATTGTTCTCCCACCCGGTACGTTTTTTCTGTAATGGTGTGCATGATTGGCATCCTTAATTACCGATACTACTGGTCTTCAATTTTGCAAACCGCAGGCAGTTTTTGAATTAAAAGGTGTTTGTTTTCTGTGGTTTGCTTGCGTAATCGGCCTAAAAAATTGCTTTCTAATACCTGAAATTTTGCTGCCGATTATGCTGCTACGGTTACATTACTTTTCATTGTGCCGTTAATACACGTTTCCTAAAATGGGGATTTTGGGCTATGGTTTCAGGACACACACTTTGGTGAAGCGATGAAATTATCTTAAAAGATTGGCGGGGAAATAGACATGAATAAAGCGATAAAATCCCTCCTGTAGGATGAAGATTGATGATTGATGAATTAATGATTGAGGGAAACGGCCGTAAACACAGTTTCCTGCTCCTCCTGCACCCA
>CAZRIB010000034.1:0-16087 GCA_964600035.1 uncultured Ardenticatenaceae bacterium
TCTGTTGAAGAAATATCCTGACGGAATGACGATTCTGGCAAAGCTTGAAACAAATTCGCATAGCCGTCTGGTATGGACAGGTTGCTGACGGTTTGGAAACGGCCGTCTTCCACCCGACCTGCCACCAAAAATGTACACCCCAGTGCCTGAATTTCAGCCAGCGCGGCCAGCATTTCCTGCCGGCTGTTGTGGTAATAGCGTGGGTGCAAAATGCGTACGGCCGTATCAAATCCCACCACAAACGTAGCGCCTGGGTACAGCCGTGCCTTCTCCACAAACGTAGGCGCACGGCTGGCCAGCACCGTATACCGCCCGGCAAATTGCGCCATCCGGTCCAAAATAATTTCTGCTGGCAGCGGTGGTTTGTCCACATTGACAGCGGCCAATTCAAAGGCAGCAGGCAGACCCGTTAAGAAAGCGGCGGCATGTGCCATGCCCAGATGGCCGTCATGCAAAGGGTTAAATGCCCCGGAAAGAATCAGGCAGGGTGTCGGTATTTTGGTGATGGCCTGTCCGCTGTCGGTGATGCCAAAAAATGGAAAATCGCCATCCAGAAGCTGGCGGGTCATTTCGGCCAAATCGGTTATTTCTTCTTCAATCCGGTCGCCAGCCAGCAGAGGCAGCGTCACTCTTTGGGGAATTTGGCAGGCTTCGGCCAGGGTGTTTAACATGAGTTGGCTGACAATGCTTTCTTCCCCTTCACGATCGCGTGCCCCTTTGTCCAGAACGATGCTGCGCCAGACAACCCGCTCCGGCTGCCAGCAGGCAATATGGGCGCGGTGTTCCCCTTTCTTGGGACGGTCGGTGATGATGGTGGCGGTGCAGGCCAGCCCGATGCTGGGCAGGGGTTCTGTTTCCAGCCAGCGGGCACGGGTAAGGGCGCGTCCGGCAAACAGCTTGGCTGTGGTGGCTGATACGTATTGGGACGGCCGTTGCCCCAGAAAATCATTGGACGCTTCAGCACTGTAAGGGACCAAGGCTTCCAGAAGTGTGCGTGTCGCTCCGGCAACACCCAGTAAATTGGAAAGGGCAGTTGTACCGGCACCGGCTGTTACCAGCATCAGACGGTGGGGAGCATCGTGTATGGCCTGTACCAGGCGGCGTGTTTCATTATCCATCGGGGGAATTTTAGCAGTTTGCTGTGTTTGTCCAAAGTCCGTAATCCGTTGCCCGTTATCGGGAAGCGGTTTATGGGTTTGCGAATGAAGATTTATGCTGAGCAAAGCAATGAACAATCGTTCGATGTTGTGTTCAATTGGCTTTTAGTCGAGATAAGGCATAATCGTCGTATGCGTGATGAAGAGAAAGGTGGTCGAACAAGGCACGGCCGTTTTTTCAAGCCAGTTTTTTTGCTGGGGTTGTTAATTGGCAGTGTGGTCGGCGGCTGGCAGATGCTGCGTCTGGCGCAGGCCCATTTTGATGGCGATTCGCCGCCGCCCTGGGGTGTGGTGCTGGTGGCGGCTGTGGGGTTGTTTGTACTGCTGCTGGCGAGAAACGGCCGTTACCCGACCAAGCCCCTTTTGCAGCGAGAATGGCCGTGGGGGCGATACGGCCGTGCAGCCATGATGTTGTGCGCCTTTGGGTTAACGGCCGTCTTGCTCATGCTGCTGGTTCGCTGGCCGGATGATAGATCGTTCCAACTGCCGGTGCTGCTTTGGCTGGCGGCCATCGGGCTGTTTTTGGGCAGTGTTGGCGGCTGGCCGGTTGTTGAATGGCGGTTGTGGTGGCAGGTAAACGGCCGTGCTGTCTGGCTGGTGTCCGGGTTGGGGCTGCTGGCGCTCATTTTGCGGGTATGGCGGTTAGACACAATTCCCTTTGCCTTGACGGGCGACGAAGCGTCGCAAGGGCTGGAAGCAGTGCGAGTCTTGTCTGGCTCTCTGCGTAATCCATTTAGTACAGGCTGGCTCGGTGTGCCCACCATGAGCTTTTTCTTCAACAGCCCAACCATCCAGCTTTTGGGGCGCACAGCCGCGGCGCTGCGGCTGCCCTGGGCGCTGGTGGGTAGTGCAACGGTTGTCTTTGCGTTTTTGCTGGTTCGTCGGTTGAAAGGCTTGCCGCTGGCTGTGGTAACGGCCGTTTTGCTGGCCGTTTACCATTACCACATTCATTTTTCCCGCCTGGGATCAAATCAAATTGCAGATCCCTTTTTCCTGACGGTGGCGCTTTGGCTGTTGTTTGTGGGGCTGGATGAGAAACGGCCGTTGGCCTGGGCGCTGTCTGGCGTGGTTACGGGGCTGGCATTTTATTTTTATGCGGGGGCACGCCTGACACCGGTTGTGATTACGGCCGTATTGGCCTACCTGTTTATTCGCCAGCCGCGCACATTTTGGCAGCAAAACGGCCGTGGTGTGGCGGCGTGGGCAGGCGCATTGTTGGTAACGGCCGCGCCCATGGTGCAATATGCCATACGTTTTCCCAACGACTTTAATGCCCGGCTCAATCAAGTCGGCATCTTTCAAAGCGGCTGGATTTACAAGGCGATGGAGGTGCGGCAGGAAAGCATGGTCGCAGTTTTGTTCGACCAGTTCCAGCGTGCCTTTTTTGCATTTAACTTTTACCCTGACCGGACAGTTTGGTATGGACTGCCTCAGCCGCTTCTGGATCCATTTTTTGGCATGATTTTTCTCATTGGTTTGGGGTACGGCACACTGCGCCTGCTGGGCAAAAAGGCGGATGTGCGGTTGGCGGCGATGGTGGCCTGGTGGTGGGGCGGTTTGTTGGCGGGGGGCATGTTGACAGAAAGCCCGCCTTCCAGCCAGCGGTTAATTACATTGGCTGTGCCGACACTCTTTTTTGTGGCCCTGGCCTGGACAGAGTTAGCGGCGTTTGTGCGGCATGCTGTTTTGCCGCGTTGGGAGCGGCCGCTGCTGGTGGCGGGTGTGTTGGCCTTTGCCGGGATTAGTTTGCACACATACTTTATTGACTTTGTGCCACAGCGGCTTTCCGGCGGGCAAAATGCTGAAATGGCAACAACAATTGCGCCGACGCTGAATGCGTTAAAAGATAATCACCGGATTGTTTTTGTGGGTGCGCCCTGGATGTATTGGGATTTTGCTACGCTGCCTTACCTTGTGCCAGATGCAGATGCTGTTGATGCTACCAAGACGTTGACCACAGAAACGGCCGTAGAGTTGGCTCCCGGTGATAAGGGTGTATTGTTTGTGGTGCTGCCGCAGAGGCAAGAAGAGCTGGCGGCGGTAACGGCCGTTTACCCGCAAGGTCACCAATATCGCATTTACTCACCCGCAGACAGAGATTTATTGGCAATTTTGTATCTTGTTCCGCCGGGTAATTGAATGATTAATAATTAACGATTAATCATTAACGTCCATCCCATCCGGCTGCCGCAGCACTGTTTTGAACATGGGGCTGTGTTTTACTGTCCAGCCATTTTCAATCTGGTCGCTTTCCAGATGGTCTAAAAATCCCTGCACACGACTGTCCAGCAGATCAATTTGATGCAGCAGAATGGCCTCCAGCGTGCGGGGTACAACGGGGGAACCCCATTCTTGTGTGCCGTGATGTGAAGCAACCAGGTGAATAAGCTGACGCAGTTGGTCTTCTGTCAGCAGGTTTGTAGCAGCGGCGGCTTTTTCTATTTCGACAATGGCACGAACAATGTGGCCGACTAAACGGCCGTCTTCGGAATAGTCGAACTGGCCGTTGAGATTGTACTCATAGACTTTGCCCATATCATGGAGAAGGACACCGGCCAGGAGCAGGTCTTTGTTGACATAAGCATAATGCTGTGCCAGAAAAACGGCCGTTTTAGCCATGCTGAGCGTGTGTTCCAACAGCCCGCCAATAAAGGCGTGGTGCATCTGGCGAGCGGCCGGTGAGTTGACATAACTTTTGAAAAACGATTCTTGCAGCAGCACGTGGCGCACAAATTCTTGCCAGGGAGACGCAAGCGAATCGATGATGGCAAGCAGCTCACTTTTCATTTCTTCACGCGGGCGTTGACTGGCCGGTAAAAAGTCGGCCATGTCTGGTTCGGGAAGTGGGTTCATATCGGTGGCGGTAAGCTGGAGGGCATCTTTGTATTCGTTGACACGCCCTGTAACCAGCACAACAAGACCGGCACGCGCCCATTCGTTGATGTAACCGGGAACATCCCAGAAGATGCCGCCAATTTGGCCTGTTTTGTCGGCGAAACTACACAGGAAATATAAACGGCCGTCGCGGGTATTTCGCCGCGAGACCTCAGCCAATAAAAACGGCTCATTGACCACTTCATCCCCGGCACGTAATTCGTTAACAAAAGAGCTTTTCACAATCAAATCCTTTTTCATCTTTATTTGTAGCTATACAGCAGGAACACAGAGCGGCACGGAGAATCACTAAGTTACACAGAGAATAAAGGGATTTTCTTCTTTACTCTGTGAAACTCTGCGAGACCTTTGCGAAACGCTGTGTTCCCAAGGGTTTTCAATATGAACACCTGTATAGATACCTTTATTTTGATAACAGGATTGTAAGAGGATTTCTGGAATCAGGCTACTTGTCCTACAATCAAACCAAGTGGGCTTTGGGTGAGCTTATTCATGAATCGGGTTTTGTCTATTATGTATGCGTTCAGTTGGTTAGCTAGTCAGCCAATCAGCTTCATGGCATTTGGCTAAGAAGGTGTTAATCAGGGCAAGATTGCTGACAAGCTGAAATGCTAATAGCTAAACGCTTACTCTATTAGCCATTAGCAAAAGGTGCACTATGAAAAAACGACTCATCATTGGCATGACAGGGGCAAGCGGTGTCATTTATGGCATTCGCATGTTGGCTGTGCTGCGAAATGTGGCCGACGTGGAAACCCATTTAGTTATGACACCATCTGCGGCCGTGACCGTTGGTTTGGAGACCGACTACACGCCTGAGCAGGTTCAGGCGTTGGCCGATGTGGTGTACAGTCACAAAAACATTGCCGCTGCAATTGCTTCAGGCTCGTTCAAAACAGAAGGCATGGTTGTCATTCCCTGCACCATGAAGACACTTTCTGGTATTGTGCATTCATTTAGCGACAACTTGCTTTTGCGCGCGGCAGATGTCGTTTTGAAGGACAGGCGCAGGCTGGTCATTGTTCCCCGGGAAACACCGCTGCATTTGGGGCATTTGCGTTTGTTGGTGCAGGCAGCAGAAATTGGCGCCATTGTTGCGCCACCGATGCCTGCGTTTTATCACAAGCCGCAATCTATCAGTGATATTGTTGACCAGACTGTTAACAGAGTTTTGGACTTGATGGGTATTGAGTTACCGGTTGATTTATTTACGCGATGGCAGGGGGGCTAAATGGATGCTTCGTTGGCGGCACAGGTAATCGCTTATTTGCAGTCGCATCGGGTGATGGTGTTGGCGACGCATGGGGAGCAAGGGGTTTGGGCAACGGCCGTTTTCTATGTCAGTGACGGCTTCGACTGTTATTTTTTGTCTGCGGCACACACCCGCCACGCGCAAAATTTGGCTGTGACAGGATGGGCTTCGGCGGCCATTCAGGAAGAGTACAAGGATTGGCAGGCGATTCAAGGCATTCAAATGGAGGGGGATGTGGCGTTATTGGCGGGAGATGAGCGAGAACGGGCGATGCAATTGTATTGGCAAAAATTCCCTTTTTTAGCCCAGCCTGTACCGGAAATTGCAGAGGCTTTAGCGAAAGTGGGCTGGTATCGGTTACGGCCGTTACGCCTTTACTTCATCGACAACACAAAAGGGTTGGGGCATCGGGAGGAATTATTTAACCATCTTTCTGCCAGCGATTCATAATTGCTTGCAGGTAGGGTACAAATTTTGCGTCATCAAACAAGGCCAGTGCCGCTTCTTCTAAAACAAACTCTTCAGGCAGTTCCAAAATTTCTTGCAGATAAAATTCATCCACTTTCATCATGGCTGTTTTAGGCTGTATATCTGGGCTTGTGCTTAACCCCACAAAAGCGGTAGACAATGATTCAGATTTTTGTGTATGGATAAGTTCTGCCCGACGAGCAGCCAGCATAACGCCATTGATGGCATTTTTGGAAATGTCTACATCCTTTGCCTGAAATGTTTGATGAATATGGTCAATTAATTCACGCCAGCGCACCGGCTCTTGTTTTTTGAGTTTGAGCAGCAGGGCGGCCAGGATGTACAGCCGTTGTGTGTGGGGGATGATGCGCAGATGCTGCTTTTTTAGGCCGGTACGATAGCGCAGGTGCAACGGCCGTTCCGTCACCTGCGGCTGCGGGCGAGTGACATAGGTTGTGGAGCCATCTTGTTCAATGGACACGACATCCGGATATTTTTCCAAAAATTTACGAAAGTGTCCTTTCCGTGCCTGGGTCTTTTTGAAATCATCACCGGCCAGCTCCACCAATTTTTGTTTAAGGATGCTGGCACGGACACGCTTCTCCTTCGACAGCAGTTCATCCAGAGCACGCTGCAAGTAATTTTTGACCGTCGCTTCAGACAATTCTTGTTTGGGGAGTAAATCTTCGTAGAAGATGTATTCATCACACAGGTTAACAAAACTACGGCTGGCTGTGTGTTTTAACCCGGCGCCAATGACATATTTGCCCCGTTTGCGCAAAGTTTGTACCAGAGGGGTAAAATCCCGGTCTCCGGTAAGCAGCACGTAAATACCAAACTCCTGGTTATCAACCAATGTTTCCATGGTATCTACGACGATTTGCATGTCGGCTAGATTTTTGGTGAAGTTGTTCAGCCGCATGTGGGAATGGGTATGGAATCCGGCAACGGTAAGCTGCTGCAATTGTTTTTGGTTTTGCCGCCAATCTCCATACGCTTTGCGCAAGACGATACGGCCGTTTGTGTGCCGCTTGATGTATGCCAATACCAGGTTAATATCAAATTCCAGGTTGGCTTGTTTGGCTCCAATGACCAGGTTGTCCAGGTCCAGAAAGATGGCAATATCTTTTGACATGAGTGTGTCCAATTTATGAGTAGTTGATTGCAATTCTACAAGAAACGGCCGTTACCGCAATTGTTTCCCGGGAAACAATAGATGGTAGCAAGTTTGCAGGTAGCAGGTTACAGGTAGCAGGTTGCAGGTTCGCATGCCCCCTGCCACTCGCCACTTGCCAACCAACCTCTCTACTCATTAATCGATTACTCCTTAATTTTCGTTTCTGCTTTGCGATTAGCTTTCATTATGTTACCATAACAACACTGATTATATGTCAACTTGCAGGTTCGGAGGTAAGCTATGAACCGGAAATGGCTTTGGGACAGCAAACCCTGGCAGGCATTCAAGACGTTTGCCATCCTGTTTTCCTTTACAGTAAACATCATCTTGCTCATTGTATTATTTGTCGTGCTGCCGCTCATCATCCCCATTGTAAATGACGTGGCTGAGCCAATTGTAGGCGGCCTGAGTGGTAGTTTCGTGCAAATGAAAGAGGCGAACATCGTCCAAACAATTAATGTGGACGACACCATTGACATTGCCTTTACACTGCCCCTGTCACAAACAACCAATGTTACAGTGACCCAGGATGTTGGTCTGGTTGCTGTGCCAGCCACATTCCAACTGCCAAATGGAGGCGGTGAAATCAATGGCTTTGTCACACTTAATTTGCCCAAAGGCTTAGGCTTGCCGGTTTCATTGCAAATGGATGTGCCCGTTTCGGAAACCATTCCGGTGAAGCTGAGTGTGCCGGTAGACATTCCATTGGAGCAAACAGAATTGGGCGCGCCCTTTGGCACGCTGCAATCTTTGTTTGAGCCGCTCGATCACCTGATCAAATCACTGCCATCCAGCAATGAGGAGCTTTACCAGCGTATCACCAATGGTGCGCCTGCCCAGCCTGCTGAATCTGATGTTGGAGAGAATAAATAGCAACTCGTTATGGCAGAAAAACCACCAGTTTGTGATTACGAGGGATCGGATTATCGAACCCGCTTTTGGGAAGGGCAGGGGCGCAATTACGAAGACCGGGTGGAGCGCATTGCTTTGCGCCGGCTGCTGCCGCCGACAGGCGACACCTTAATTGAGGTAGGGGCGGGTTTTGGCCGCCTGGCTGACGAATATCGCGGCTACAACAAGGTTGTCTTGTTTGACTATTCTCGCTCGCTGCTGCGAGAAGCCCAGGCCCACTTAAAAGATACGTCCCGGTTTATTTTTGTGGCTGGCAATTGGTATGAAATGCCCTTTGTCAATGGTTTGTTTTCGGCAATGGTGCAAATTCGCACACTGCACCACGCCGCCGATGTGCCAGCCCTGTTTGCAGAGTTGGCACGGATAGCGCGTCCCGGTGGGGATTATGTATTGGAATTTGCCAACAAACGAAACTTGAAGGCTATTTTGCGGTACGGGCTGGGGCGGCAGGATTGGTCTCCTTTTGATGAACAGCCTGTAGAGTTTGTGGCGTTGAATTTTGATTTTCACCCACGCTGGATACGGCGGAAGCTGCAAGAGGCAGGCTTTGTGCCTGGGCGCACGTTGGCAGTTTCTCACTTCCGCCTTGGCCCTGTAAAAAAGGTGATTCCGACTGGTGTGTTGGCGGCGGCTGATGCCGCGGTTCAGTGGACGGGCGCATTGTGGCAGTTGTCACCTAGTGTGTTTGTGCATAACCAGCATCCGGCCAACGGTGACACGGCCGTTCCCGGTCAATTTTTCGCCTGTCCACGCTGCCATACACCTTTGCCTGCCCCGGAAAACGGCCGTTTACCCTGCCCAAACAACCAATGCGGCCTCGTCTGGTCTGTTGATGATGGCCTGTACGACTTCAAAGAACCGGTATAAAGTGACGGGATGACAAGGTGACAAGGTGATGGGGTGACGAGTCTCCAATCTCCAATCTCCAATCTCCAATCTCTAATCTCCAATCTCTAATCTCCAATCTCTAATCTCGCTGCACGGGTAAAACGAACATGAAAATCCCCGATATTCTGACCGACAGGCTGCCGCGCTTTAGCAAAGGCAACCTCCTCTTTGTCGCTCCTTTTGCTGTAGCAGCCGCCGGTGTCGCCGGAGCTCGCTATGCTCTGCGTCGTTTTACCCAACGGCCGTTACCTCAAGTAAACGGCCGTCTCCAAATCAGCGGCCTCTCCCAACCCGTCGAAATCATCCGCGACCGCTGGGGCATTCCCCACATTTACGCCCAAAACAACCACGACCTCTTTTTCGCCCAAGGCTACGTCCATGCCCAGGATCGGCTCTTCCATCTGGACATGAACCGCCGTGTGGGACTGGGGCGCATGGCAGAAGTGCTTGGCCCCTTGGGTGTAACCACCGACCGCTTTGCCCGCATCATGGGCTGGCCTAAAGCCGCACAGGCTACCGTAGACGGCACAGACCCCGTTACGGCCGAATGGATGACGGCATACGCCAACGGCATCAATGCCTACATTGCCGCCGGGCGGCTGCCGGTTGAGTTTGCCCTGCTGGCTTACAAACCGGAACCCTGGGAACTGGTACACACCACTGCCTGGGGCGTGGTGTTGGGGTGGGGGCTTTCTGTGAATTGGGAAACAGAATTGATGCGGGCGCTGCTGATTGACCGGCTTGGCCCGGAAAAGGCCGCCGATTTAATGCCAACCTGCCAGCCCGGCTACCCGGCCATTTTGCCCGATGCGGCAGTGGGAGCACAACTGGCCGCGCAGCTTTTGCAAGCTTTTCGGGAATTTTCGGAGGCGTTTCCGGTGGGGGTGTTCCCCGGCGGCCCCAACGTGGGCAGCAACAATTGGGTGATTGGCGGCCAGCGCACGGTAAACGGCCGTCCCATTTTGGCAAACGACCCCCATCTGCCGCCTGTGTTCCCCACCATTTGGTACGAAAATCACCTGCATGGCGGCGATTTTCATGTGACCGGGTTTACCATGCCCGGCGTGCCCGGCGTGGTCATTGGCCATAACGAACACATTGCCTGGGGGGTCACCAATGCCTTTCCTGACGTGCAAGATGTGTATGTGGAAAAATTTCATCCTGATGACGACACGTTGTATGAAGTAAACGGCCGTTACCAGCAAGCCGAAATCGTCGAAGAAACGATCAAAATACGCGGGCTGCGCTCCCAGCACCTGCGCGTTCGCTTTACCCGGCACGGCCCCATTATTACCGACCTGCTGCCAGATGAGAAACGGCCGTTAGCCCTCCGCTGGACAGGTTACGAAACCAACAACCACATCCGGGCTGTATTTGACATAAACAAAGCCACAGATTGGCAATCCTTTCAAGACGGCCTGCGTCATTGGGGCTTCCCCAGTCAAAACATTGTTTACGCCGACATACAAGGCCACATTGGCTACACCATGCCCGGCAAAGTGCCCCGGCGGCGGCGCGGCCAGGGGCTTGTTCCCGTTCCCGGCTGGATAGACGATTACGAATGGGATGGCTGGATTTCCCATGAAGAACTGCCGCGCCGTTTTGGCCCGCCAGAAGGGTACATCGCCACCGCCAACAATATGGTTGCCGGGGATAGCTATCCCCACTTTTTAACAGGTGAGTGGCTGGCCCCATACCGGGTACAGCGCATTATGGAATTAATAGAAGGCAAGCAAAAATTGACCATCGCCGACAATGCCCAAATGCACCAGGACACCGTCTCTTTGCTCGCCCGGCGTGCATTGCCCTTGCTGCTGGCGGCGCTGCCTCCGTTTGAACAGCTTTCGCCGCTCCTGGCCGACATTGTTGGGCGGCTGCGGATTTGGCCGGGTGAAATGGGTGTGGACAGCGTCGAAGCGTCTATTTTTACCGGCTGGATGGTTATGTTAACTAACTCTGTGTTAAAACAGGCCGTTGGTGAAGAGTTGGCGCATTTGCTGTTGGGCGATGGCCCCGTAGAAGGGTTTACGGGTTATCCGTTTCACAAGGTGGCCTATGAGATAGTGGTTCGCTGGCTGGAAAGTGGCCCGCCCGCCTGGGTGGGGAATGTCACGCCGCTGGTTTTACCTGCGCTGGAAGCGTCTTTGTCGGTTTTGCAAACGGCGTACGGCCGTTCCCCGGAAGGCTGGCAGTGGGGGAAGCTGCATTACCTGAATTTACATAATCACCTGGCACGCATTCCGGCATTGGGGCAAATGTGGAAGCCGGTGACTGTGCCGATGGGCGGAGACGGGTATACGCTTAACAATGCGGACGTATCGCCTCATTTTCCGCCGCCGCCTGTAAAGTTGATTGCTTCCTGCCGCATGATTTTGGATGTTGGTGAGTGGGATAATTCGCTGGCGGCGCTGCCCGGCGGCCAGTCGGCACATTTGGCCAGCCCGTATTATCAAAATGGCGTGTCGGAATGGGTAGACGGCCGTTACCATCCCATGTTGTTTACCCGCACACGCATTGAATCTGTTACACTGGGGACATTAACACTGGAGCCAAGGTGACGGGGTGACAGGGTGGCAAGGTGACGGGGTGACAATCCCCAATCTCTAATCCCCAATCTCTAATCTCCAATCTTTAATCTCTAATCTTTAATCTTTATTATGAGCAGCGAACCGCAAAAAGTAGCCGTAATTGACCTGGGATCCAACACCGCCCGCATGATTGTAATGCGAGCACTGCCCGGCTATGCCTACCGGCTGGAAGATGAAATCCGCGAAGTGGTGCGTTTGCGCCAGGGCTTGACAGATGCAGGGTTAAGTGAGCAAAGCATTGCCCGTGCCCTGTTTACCCTGCGCCTGTTCAAACGGTACTGCGACAGCTCCGGGGTGGACGTGATTATTGCCACAGCCACCAGTGCGGTGCGAGACGCCGCGAATGGCCCGCAATTTGTAGAGCGGGTGGCGCAGGAGTTGGGCTTGCATCTGCGTGTGCTGGATGGTGAGCGGGAAGGGTATTACGCCACAATTGGGGTATTAAATGACCAGCCGTTGGCACAGGGGTTGATGGTTGATATTGGCGGCGGCAGTGCCCAAATTGCACAGGTGCGGAATCACCGCTATTTTCGCAGCCAGTCACTAACGCTGGGTGCGTTGGCGCTGACAGAGCGTTTTATTACCACAGACCCGGTGAGTACGGCAGAGGTAACGGCCGTGCAGCAAGAAATTGCCCGTCAGCTAGATACCATCCCCTGGCTGACAGAAGCGGCCGCCTTGCCTAACATGCGTCTGGTTGGTGTGGGCGGAACCATTCGCAACTTGGCCAGCATCGAGGCTAAGCGGCAAGAATATCCCCTAAATACCCTTCATGGCTTTGTCTTAACCAGAGAATCTGTTGCCCAAACTATTGCCCAACTGCGTGAACGGCCGTTAGCCGAAAGGCAGTCCATTCCCGGCCTGAACAGCGACCGCGCTGACATTATATTGCCCGGAGCAATGGTTATTGAGGCCGTCATGGCCCGCCTGGACATGGAACAGCTTACCATTTCCGTGAATGGCCTGCGGGAAGGGTTGTTTTTGGAACATTTTTGGCACCATTTACCTTATCCCGTAATGGCCGATGTACGCCGGTTTGCTGTGCTAAACATGGCGCGGGTTTACCGCTACCAGAAGCGTCACGCCAACCATGTGCGTTATCTGGCGGGACGTATGTTTAACCAATTGTCCCCGCTGCACGGGTATGGCCTGCCGGAGCGGGAACTGCTGGATGCGGCTGCACTGCTGCACGATTTGGGGACGATGATTAGTTACAATGATCACCACAAGCATTCGCAAACGCTCATTATTAACAGTGGTTTGCCGGGGTACACGCCGCGAGAGACGGCTTTAATTGCTTTGCTGGCACGCTATCACCGCAAGGGGAAACCCAGTGTAAGTGGATATGAAAGAGTGCTGCTGGAAAATGATGAAAAGCGACTGTGGCGATTGGCCGCTATTTTGCGACTGGCAGAATTTTTGGAGAGGGGGCGCAATGCGGCTGTGGATGATGTGGCGGTGGTTTGGAATGATGAAGAACTGCGGCTGACATTGATTGCAGATGCGTATCCGGCTGTGGAGCTTTGGGAAGCGGAAAGGCATGCGGTGTCATTGATGGAAATGGCTTATGGGCGCAAGATTGTGCTGGAGAGTACGGCCGTTCCCGATACATAGCAGCGTCCTTCAAAAAATAAGACCAGGAACAATGGAGGTTACTACAATGAACAAGCTGACTGGCAAAAATCGCGGACAGGGGTTGGTTGAGTATGCCCTTTTGTTGACTCTGGTGGCGGTTATTGTCATTGGCATATTAACCTTAATGGGCCCACAAATTGGCAATGTATTTAGCCAGGTCACCGCTTCATTAGGGGGAGTATCTCAGGGGAACCAACAAGCCAACCAAAACAACAATGCCCAAATACTCAATGCCACAGCCCTTTCAGACGGGCATGGTACAGTGACGGTAACCATTACACTGTCTGAAAATGCCAATATCACGGTAACGGATCAGGATTCCGGGACTTCTGTATCTGGTTATTGCAACACCCCTTGTCAGGTATCGCTGAATGGTCTGCCTGATTCCGGTAATTTGATTATTACTGCGCCGGGAAACAGTGTGACCATTCATTATGACGATTAATATTTCAGCAATTCAGCTGACAATCTGACAAGGTGGCGGCTGAACTTTATAATGGGGCGCATGCAAAATAACGGTGTGGCCCCATTTTTGAAATGGGCAGGGGGCAAGCAGCGCCTTCTGCCGCAATATACCCCCTTTTTTCCCCCGAAAGATGTTATTGGACATTATTATGAGCCGTTTGTAGGCAGCGGCGCGCTCTTTTTTCATTGGCAGCCACGTCCGTCTACGCTGGCAGACCGCAATGCCCATTTGATTGAACTGTACCGGGTGGTGCAGCAAAATGTGGAGGCGTTGATTGAGGCGTTACGGCCGTTCCAAAACGATGCCGACTATTACTACACCATCCGGGCACAAGACCCGGCCTCACTGACACCTGTTGCCCGGGCGGCCCGGCTGATTTACCTGAATAAAACGTGCTACAACGGCCTGTACCGTGAAAACAGCAAGGGCGAATTTAACGTGCCGTTTGGCCGTTATAAAAACCCAAAAATTTGTGATGCGCCGCGGCTGCGGGCGGCTTCGCGGGCTTTGCAGGGGGTGGAACTGGTTGTGGGGGATTTTGAGGCGGTGGTAAAAACGGCCGTTTCCGGCGATTTTATTTACTTTGACCCACCCTATGCGCCGCTGAGTGCGACCAGCAGCTTCACCAGCTACAGCAAGCACGGCTTTGGCCTGGACGATCAGAAACGGCTGGCGCAAACGGTTCATGATCTAACGCAAAAAGGCGTATTGGTGATGTTAAGCAACTCCTCTGCGCCGCTCATTTATGACCTGTACCAAAATTACCGCCTTGTTGAAGTGCAAGCCCGGCGCAATATCAACAGCAAAGCCCACAAACGCGGGCCGGTTAAAGAACTGCTTGTGTTAAATTACACGCCGGAAACGGGTGAACTGTTAAAAGGTGATTCATGAGACGATTGAGACAACTTCTTTTACTGCTTCTGCTGACGGTGATGGTTGTGCCAACGGCCGTTTCTGCCAACCAGCCAGCCATTCCCCAAAAAGCGGCCGTTGATTGGCGCTTTGGTGTAATCGAAAGCTACGAAAATCCCGCCGAAGCCAGCAACCTGGGCGCGGCCTGGACCCGCGTGCGCTTTCAATGGGCACAGGTGCAAGCTGGCGGTCCGGGCACATGGACACCTGCCGTCAGCGATGCCCAGATTAACAACGAAATTGCCGCCGGGCGGACGGTGGTGGGGCTGCTCATTGGTGTGCCCGATTGGGCCTGGGACAATGGCCTGCCGCGTGGGTTGTGGCTGCCGCACGATGACCCTAACAATACCTGGGCGGTTTTTGTGCGTGAGGCGGTGGGACGGTTTAACGGCCGTATCAACCACTGGATCATCTGGAACGAACCCGACATTGCCGATGCCAGCGCTCCCGGCCACACCTGGAACGGCTCCATCAACGACTTTGTTCAACTTCAGCGCGTCGCTTACCAGGCTGCCAAAGAAGTCAATCCCAATGCCGTCATCCATTTGCCTGCCATCACCTACTTTTGGGACCCCGCCTACATCTACAACCTGATGGATGCCATTGTGGCCGACCCGGCGGCGGCGGAACACAACTACTACTTTGACGTGGCGACTGCCCATCTCTACTTCCAGCCCAACACCATCTACGACATTATCCAGACTTTTTACGGCGCCATTGTCAGCCGGGGCATACCCTGGAAACCCATCTGGCTGGTGGAGACCAATGCGCCGCCGGTGGATGACCCGGCATGGCCCGTGCCCAACTGGACGCTTTATGTGACGCAGGAGGAGCAGGCCGCATTTATGCCGCAGGCGGTGGCTTCTGCTTTGGCGGCGGGGGCACAGCGCATTGCCGTTTTTAAGCTGCAAGACAATGCCGGAGACCGTGCCGCCAACCCGGAGCCGTTTGGCCTGCTGCGGGAGGATGGCAGCCGCCGCCCGGCCTTCCGCACCTATCAGGTGGCCATTCAATATCTGGCAGGGATGACCGGGGTGAGCCGTGAACGGTGGGATGATGTGGGGCAAATTCGCATTGACCAGGGGGAGCAGTCAACGACAGTGTTGTTTTCGCGTGTGCCTGGCCCCCGGCAGGCGCAGGTGCCAGCTACAGCGCCTGCGGCTGTGTTGGTGGATATGTGGGGCAGCCGGGTAGCCACGCTGGCGGCGCAGGATGGGGTGTTTACGGTGGATTTGCCGGCGGCGCTGTGTACGCAGTCGATTGCAGAGTATTGTATGATTGGCGGCACAACATACTATTTGGTGCAGTCTAAAACGGGGGGAGTGGCCAGTGCGCCTGTGGTTGGGGGATCGGCTGGCGGTGGGGCTGCTGCCACGGCAACACCAACGGCAACGGCCACAGAAACGCCAACGGCCGTTCCCACTGACACGCCTACACCCACGCCCACACCTACAGCGACATTTACACCTACACCTACAGCCACATTTTCGCCCACACCCACAGAAACGCCGACGGCAACGGCAACGGCCGTGCCCACTGAAACCGCTGCGCCTGTGCCTACAACCACGCCTGTGCCAACGGTAACGGCCGTGCCCCAGCCGCCGCCCGCCGCAGGCAGCAGCGCCAACTGGCTTGCCACCGCCATGATAGCCGCCGGGCTGTTTGTAGGGGGCGGCTTGTGGCTGTGGTGGCGCAGGCTGCAGCATCCGTAGTCCGTGAGCCGTAGTCCGTGAGCCG
>CAZRIB010000035.1:0-16027 GCA_964600035.1 uncultured Ardenticatenaceae bacterium
GAAAACTTAGCCCGAAAACGGCATGTTGAACTGGTTGTGCCGACCCGTAAGAACATGAAGGCCAAACCGCCTGTAGCTGTGATGAAAATATGTAGTCGGTGGCGCAAGTTGGTGGAAACGGTAGGGTCTCACTTAACCGAACGTTACCATATTGCCAAAACTCGCGCTCATGACCTCTGGCATTATCAGCATCGTTTGATTTGTAAGGTGCTTTCACACACAGTTTGTGTGTTTCTTAACATGCAACTGGGGTGGCCTCCTTTGGATTTAGATGGTTTAGTGACCGTCGATTAGTTGCATATTAGGTTGAAACGTATGTCATGGACACCATCCAAAAAAAAGGCGAGTAGCACCCCCCAGAATCACCTAGAGATTACTGAAATTTATTGCCGATGATTACCAGATGGTTTCCTACCGGGTAGCACCCCCCCAGAATCACCCAGAGATTACTGAAACATGAAGCCAACCAGCGGCAGCTTTTCTATGTGGGCTGTAACACCCCCCCCCAGAATCATCCAGAGATTACTGGAATATGTTGGTCATTCGAATGGGGTTAATTGGGCTTTGTGAGAGGGTTGGGGCTTTGTTTCAGGCAGGGGGAAACTGCGAGAGAGTGTTTTGTCTCTTCGGAATGGGTTGGCGGTTGTTCGTGTTGGATAGTTTGTGATTGGGTGGGCAATACGGCCGTTTCCGGCCGCGTACTTTTTATCAATCAGAGCGGCGATTTTTTGAAGCAGATCGACCACACAGCCATTTAATGAACAGCACTGCCCCCAAAGCGAGGGCAATTTTTACCCCCAAATTACTCCGCTGTTCAGGCGGAATTAGCTCATCAAAGATGTTTTTGGCAACGCCGAGGGCAAATTCTGTTTGCGAGGGAGGAGCCGGCACGGCCGTTTCCTGTGTTACTTCTGTGTCAGTGGACGCCAATCTTGTGGTGTGAACCTGGGTTTTGGCTGCGATAAGGCGGTCCAGCCCCTCCAGGCTTTGGCGGATAACGGCGCGAGCAGACGTATCCAGCAGCCGTTGGCCGACACTGGCGATACGTCCGCCAATTTGCACATCCCCTTCATACGTCATGGTGGTGCTTTGATCATCGCCTGTTAATTGGAGAGCACCCTGACCGCGCACAAAACCAGATGGACCGCTGCCTTCTACGTGCATGTCGTAACCCATGTTTCGGCTGTCGGCGGCTTTAATGTTTTCCAGTTTGATTGTGCCTTGAAAAACCCCTTGAACCGGGCCAATGCGAACTTTGAGTATGCCTTCATATGTATTTGGGCTGATTTCTTCCAGCTTTTCACAGCCAGGCAGAACATTCGCCAGGATGGTTGGGTCTTGGAGCATGGGCCACACAACATCGGGGGATGCTGCAAATACATGTTCACCTGCGATCTTCATCTATTTCTCCTGCGTGGTTGTCCGTTGGGATGCAGAATGTGCCGCTTTGCTGTCTGCAACTTGCCGGGTGGGTTTGGGGTTCTGGAATTTCCACAATTAGCTGTTCCGAAAAAGCCGCTAATTGCACGAATTACATAGCGATGGGTCTAATTTACCGAAAGGGGGGGAGTGTGTCAACTTTTACGGGAGGGGTTGGAGCTGTTTTTTTAAGCAGGAAAAAAAGGCATCGGCGGCTTTGGGGATGAGGGTGGTGGCGATTTGCCAAATCATTTTGTTGTCTGTGTGTAAGGTGAGGGTGAAATGGAGGTCTGTTTGGGAAACGGCCGTTTCTTGCAGACGAATGCTGCCATCCGCAGGAAAGGGCACAGAGCCAAAAGCGACTTGTCCTCGAAAGATAAATTCGGTGGGCGGGGTTTGCTTTTCCCAAATAAGTGTGACGGGAATAAGGGATTGGTCGCTTTGCCAGCCAAGCCAAAGGGTGAAGGTGCGATTGGGTTCAATTGTTTCCCAGCGCTGCAAGCCGGGTACACAGGCACTTAACCGCGGCGGATCAATGAGGATGTCCCACAACTGGTTGGGAGATGTGGCAAATGGCACGGTGCCGGATATTTGTAATGGGGTGGGCGAATCGGCCATGAAGGTAAACTGGTTTAGTCGTTGTCACTTTTTTGAGTCAGCTCATCCAGCTTGGCGGTCAGCTCGTCAATTTGGGAAACCAGCTTTTCGTATTCGTCCCGGGTGGGGATGCCGCTGCGGTTTAGCACGGTGTTCAGGCGGCTTTCTACGGCCGTTTCGCTTTCTTCAATGGTTTGTTGTCCGGCGGCCAGCAGTTTGTCGCGGAGTTTTTTGCCTTCTTCTACTGCCAAATCGCCGTGGTTGATGAGGACTTGCAGCCGCCGCTCGATTTCTTCGTCAACCTGCCGCAGCAGGCCAAGGGGAGATGAGAGGGTGCGGCGCAGGGTGTTGACGGTGTCGCCGCCTGCTTGTACCAGGCCGGTCAGGACGGATTTTGGCAGGAAACCGCCTTTTTTCTTTTCTTGCTCAAAAATGATTTGGGTCAGGGTAACGGCCGTTAAATCTTCATCGGTGTTGTGGTCAATCACCTGTACTTCTTCTCCCTGGCGAATGAGTTCGGCAATCCCATCCAGAGTGATATATTTTTTGGCCTCGGTATCATACAGTTTTCTGTTAGGGTAGCGTTTGATGACCGGCATGGGCTTTTCTCTCCTGAGTAACAAATAACGAATAACAAAAATGAATGGGGCAGTGCGTCACAAATTGAATTATAAGAGGGATTGCCTGAGACGCAACAGGGACAAGAAACGGCCGTCTCTTGTCCCTGTTGTCTGTTGTGCAAAGTTGTAAGTGTGTTACTTTGCGCTGTTATTCTTCAGTTCATCCACTTTTTGGGAAAGCGCCACAACTTTTTGGCTCAATGCGTCAATGTCGGCTTTGGTTGGCACATTCATTTTGCCTAACAAGGCTTCCATGCGTTTGTCCAATTCTTTGTTCAAGTTGGCTTTGCTTTCCTGGGCGCGGGTTTGCCGTTTTTCCAGCAGTTCGTTGATGAGTTTACGGCCGTCTTTGTCCGCAATCTCCCCTTTTTCAACCAACTTGTTTACAAAGGCTTCTACCTCTTCTTGTGCCAATGTCACTGCGCCAATGCCTGCCAACAAAACCCGGCGCACGCCAGCCAGAAAGCTGTTTTTGGATTCGGCCGTTTCTTCTTCAATAATTTCAATATCTTCAGCCATTTCAATACCTACCCTTTCATCAAAAGTCCATTCGTTCTCTTTTTGCTTATTTAATGACGCACTGCATCATAAACAAAAATATAGCACATGCAAACAACCGCGTCAATCTCCACAAGGCAATTTTTCTCTTCCTGCACAAAGCGAGTATAATGGCATCCATTCCACATTCCTTTGGAAAAATTCCAGAACTCTACAACAACAGGAGAAAAAGCCATGGCCGCTTTTCGTGTAAAAACCATTCATTACCAACCCATGGAAACGTACACTGAGCAAATATCCTTACTGGGCCATGAAATTACCATTGAACACGTTGGCTGTAATCGTGACCTGGAGGAAATGGCAGCGCAAATACAACAGGCCGATGGGCAGGTTGATGCCATTGCCTTGACCGGTGTTGCTCGCAAATTGCAGCTTGCCAAGGCAAAGGTCATTCACCCGGAAGGGGATAAGTTGTTCCAAATTGCCAAATCAACGCCGGTGGTAGATGGCAGCGGTGTACGTGCCGCGTTGGAACGGTGGGCTGTGCGACTGGCGGCAGAAGCGCAGCCGGGTATCTTTGCCCGCAAGCGGGTTTTGATGACGCCGGGCTTGAACCATAATGGCCTGGCTCAGGCACTCAATCAGTTTACTGAAGAGCTGCGATATGCTGACCCCATTGTTTATTTTGGACTGCCGCCCGCGCCCGGTGTGGGTAGTGTGGAAACTGTTGGCAGCTTTGCCCAACCCACGTTGAATCAGCTGCAAGATGCGCCGTTTAGTCAGTTGTTTCCTGCAGCAGGTACACCCCGCAAACCCCGCAGCCCCAAGCTGTTTGAGTGGGCGGATGTGCTGGCTGGTGATATGGGTGGTATTCGCCGTTATGCACCGGCTAAGTTGAAGCGGAAAATTATTATTACGGAAAGTGCCACTGAAGAGGATGTGGCTGATTTACAGGCAAGGGGTGCTTCTGTTGTGGTGACAACGACGCCGCCTTTGGGGCATGAATTGGCGCACCTGGGAACGGCCGTATTCGAAGCCAGCCTCGTCGCCATTCGCCCAGACCAAAGCGCACCCCTCAACGAAAACACCTACCTCAACCTGATGGCCCAAATGGAGTGGCTGCCCGGCATCAAATATCTACAGCCAGAAGAAGCCGAAGTAAACACATTCGCCTTTGTCATTCATCCCTTGGCCGTCAACTATATTCATCGCCATCCCAAATTCCGTTGGACACGCTATTTACCAGACCGGTTAGTAGAATGGGCAGCCGCCTACATGATGCCTACCTATGGCGCAAAAGCAACTGGCATTGTCAGCGCCGGAACAGGGCAAAAAGTAGAAGGCCACATTATCTACATTGGGGGTACACCCAAAGAGTTGATGCGCCGTGATACCGGCTTTGTTTACCGGCGGCTTATTCGCGCTTCGCGGCTGGCAGAACGGCTGGGCGCACGCATTATGGGGCTGGGTGCATTTACGTCTGTGGTAGGCGATGCCGGTATCACGGTTGCCCAAAAAGCAGACATTGCCATTACATCCGGGAACAGCCTGACTGTTGCCGCGACATTGGAAACGGCTAAAGAAGCTGTGGTGAAAATGGGCAACAGCCTGGAAGATGCGCATAAAGGCAATGTCATGGTGATTGGGGCGACAGGTTCCATCGGCTCAGTTTGCTCCCGCTTGCTGGCACAAGCTGTGCCCAATATCACCCTGGTTGCGCCACGTCCTGAGAAATTGATTCACCTGAAGAATGTTATTGAAAAGGAAACACCTACGGCAAAGGTGACCATTAGCACCACGCCGGATGATTATGTGGGGCAGGCCGATTTAATTGTGACGACGACATCGGCCATTGGCCAGCGCATTATTGACATCACCAAATGCAAGCCCGGCGCAGTTATTTGCGATATTGCCCGTCCGCCGGACATTACGGCAGAAGAAGCGGCTTTGCGGCCTGATGTGTTGGTGATTGAGTCCGGGGAAATTTTGCTGCCGGGTAACCCTGACTTTGGGATGGACATTGGCTTGCCGCCGGGTGTGGCATACGCCTGTCTAGCGGAGACGGCGCTGTTGGCAATGGAAGGGCGTTTTGAGGATTACACGCTTGGCCGCAATATTGAAATTGAGCGGGTGAAAGAGATTTACCGGCTGTATAAGAAGCATGGGCTGAAATTGTCGGGTATCCGCAGCCATGGTCACTTTTTGACGGATGAGGATTTGGCGGAGAAGCGTAAATTGGCGGATGAACTGCGGGCTGATCCGGAGAAGTTGGCGAAGCTGCAGGATGAGGCACGACAGCGGTTAACGGCCGTTGGTGCGCGTAAGTCTACATCTACCAGTAAAAAGCAGGTGAGTCCGGGAGTGTTTGCGGCGGTTGGTGCCGGTGCTGCGGCTTTGGTTGGCTGGCTGATTTCTCGTCGTAAATAGGCTTTTTTGCAGGTTTATTGATCTTTTGAATGAGGGAATGTGATGAGTGAAGAAAAAGTGCGCTGTGGTGCAACAACAAAATCGGGCAAGCCTTGTAAAAATTGGGCGCTGGCAGGGTCGGCTTACTGTCGGGTTCATGCAGATTGGGTGGAGGAGACGGCCGTTTCCGGCAGTGATCCCCGTTTGCAAGAGCTGATGGGCGAGTTAGATTCGCTGGTAAACGAATTAAAAGAAAGCATTCCGGCCGACAACCGTTCCCCTTACTCCCCCTTGCGAATGGTAACCATGCTGCGGGAAAACATTTCCCAACTAGCCCCGGATTTACAGCTAAGCATTCTTGAAAATTTTCAAGGCATGACCAAAGAAGATTTGATGGATCTGGATACGTGGAAAGGGATGGCTTACATGGCCGGGTATTCTGCCCGCTTCCAGGCTGGCCAGGTTAAAGACAAGATGAATGAAACCCTGCCGAAGCCGCTTAAACCAGATACCTGGCTGGGGCTGATGAAGCAGGGCTTTGATAAATTTGCGCCGGATTTTGCCAAAGAAATTGCGGCCTCGTTTGAAGGGGCAACGGCCGAAGATTTTATGGACCCGGATACCTGGAAAGGGGTCTTTTACATGCTCAATTATTCACTGCAATTTCAAGCTCAGCAGTGGAAGGAGCGTTTGACGGGTTCGGCGGAGGATGAGGCCGAGTAAGATGCCTGTATTTTCGGATAGCAACCAGTTTTATGACTGCTTGCAAACGTTGTTTGATCGCGTAGAACTGGCTCAGCCACAAGCGGCTGAGGCGCTGCTGCGGTCTAAGTTGGCTATTCGTTTTGTGACTGAGGAACCGGCTGGTGTGGTGGTGATGGATGCCCGGAAACGGCCGTTTCAAATCACCTACGGCGTAAACAGCGTAAAACCAGACGTAGACATTGCACTAAACGCCGACATCTTGCATAAAATATTACTGGGAGACCTGTCCATCACCAAAGCAATGGGCAGAAGGGCATTGGTAGCAAAAGGCCCCATTTGGAAAACAAAAGCGTTGGCCGATCTTTTTTATGAGGCGCGGCGAATCTACCCTCAGGTATTGGCCGAAAAGGGGTTGGATCACCGCTTGTGATATTTGCCTCAATCGTGTCGCTTCGTTAAGATAACATTCTTGCCAGCAGAATTACCAAATTGGTTAAATAATCAACCAGCCACAAAAAGTGGAGGGTGGGTGTCGGGGCAGGAAAGCCCCGCTCCTTCCTGTTGTTTTGGAGGATTTCGTGGAAGATGAAATTTTAGATATTCGCCTTTATATTGAACTGCTGCTGAGCCATTGGAAATGGATTGTGGTCGGTGGCTTTTTGTCGGCTTTAGTGGCATTAGTTGTTTCCTCTTTGATGCCTGATACATATGAAGCAACGGCATTTGTACTTGCTACAGAAGATCAACAGTTATTGCAGTTTGACCCCCGAATTCAATCTGAAAATGGGCAGCAGCCTTTGAAGGCGTTCCCAGAGTTGGCTATGACGGATGATTTGGTGCAGCAGGTTATGGTATCAGTGGAGCCTTCATTGGAAGAACCGATGACTGTGCAGGCGTTTAAGCGCCGGTTAACGGCCGTTGCCGGGGCAGACCCCAGCATTATTCGTCTTACTGCCAAAGCTGAATCACCGGAGTTAGCAGCCCAAATTGCCAATAATTGGGCCAAAGCCTTTGTGGATTGGGGAAACAGCATTTACGGTTCAGGCAACAACAGTCAGCTTGCCTTCTATGAAGCGCAGCTTGCAGAAGCACAGACAGATTTAGACAATGCTGAATCGGCTTTGGTGGCATTCCAGGGACGTGATCGTAGAAATATTATCGATAGCAATCTGAGTGCGTTACGGAGTTTGCAAGAACAATATTTGGCTGAACAAAACGATCTGCAATTGTTAAGCGAAGACATTGTGCGCCTTCAGACACAGTTGGCCAATCAAACAACCAGCTCTACAACAGTGGCAGACCAGTTAACAGCCTTGTTCTTCCAATTAAAAGTATTTAACGTATCCGCTTCTGCAGAGGCAGTTGTTCCGATTCAGTTGAATGTGGACAGTGCCACACAATTGACAACCAGCAGCCGCAGTGAGCAGGTTGCTTTTCTGGATGATTTGCTGGTTTCTGTTAATGACAGAAAAGATGCCATTGCAGATGCGTTGGCGGCTTTGGAACCGGAAATTTTAGCGCTGCAAGGTGAGCGGCAGCAGCTTCAGGCAGAAGTTAATCAACTGAACCGTAACTTGACTGTTGCTGAGGAAACGTATACGACATTGGCCCGCAAGGTGGATGAAGAGCGTATTTCGGCAGAAGGACAGGCGAATAATTTGCGGTTGGCCAGTAATGCGGCCGTGCCGGATAGACCGACTAATTCAACATTAACGGCCGTTATTCTCGCGGCAGTTGTTGGGGGAATGGTTTCTGTCGGTGTGATATTTGCTGCTGAATGGTGGCAAAGCACAACGCCCGCTGCTGCCACGGTACACATCAGCGAAAACGGCAAAGAGGCGCAAAGAATCGAAAGCATTGAAAAAGTAGCTGGCTAAGCTTACAGAAAACAAACCACTTACTGACAAGACGCCAACCGGCAAAAATGTTTAAGCAGCCGGTTGGCGTTTTTATTTGCCCGGGAGTAATTGGCAAAAACTAAATGGCTGTGTTATCTTTTTCTAAACTGGCCAACAACCCACAACCAATGTCAATCATCAAACATACTGGAGGAAAAAAATGGCAATTGATTTCGCAACAGATGCCTGGATTAAAGCATTAAAGGATGAACTGAACAACAGTGAGGCCTACCGTAGTGCTGCCAAAAATTGGGAAGGCGACTTCTATTTTATTGTGCAAACCAATAATGGTGACCACTACCTTTACCTGGATTTATGGCATGGCGAAGCAAGAGAAGCCATGATTGTTGACGACCCCAGTGCCAAAAAGCCCGAATTTACATTAAGTGCCCCATTAAAAACATGGCGCGGTGTTTTAGATAAGAAAATTGACCCGATTAAGGGGATTATGACGCGCCAGCTCAAATTGACCGGCCCCATGGTTAAAGTGATGAAAGCCCCCAAAGCGGCCATTGAATTGGTTGCCTGTGCGGCAAAAGTTGAAACAAATTGGCCTGAATAATAACGAATTATTTTTGGATGGGCTGCAACAAGAACGATATGTGCTGTTGCAGCCCGCTTTTTGTAACGAAAACAGGATAAGCATATGTGGTTTTTTCGTGCCCCTCACATTATTTTTGGAGATGATGCCTTAAGCCATTTGCAGCAGTTGAAAGGGAATAAGGCATTTATTGTGACGGATGCCAATATCCATCAATTAGGCCTGACGGCTCCCATTGAAACGGAATTAAAAGCGGCCGGTTTTCAGGTAATGATTTTTGATGAAGTGGAGCCAAACCCGTCTTTGCAAACGGTGCAAAGGGGGGCGAAGGCAATGCTGGCCTATGAGCCGGATTGGGTGGTTGGTGTTGGTGGCGGGTCTAGTATGGACGCGGCCAAAGCGATGTGGATTTTGTATGAACGGCCGGATTTGGAACCAGCCGCCATTGGCCCAATGGAAGATTTGGGGCTGCGGGCAAAAGCACGTCTGGTTTGCATTCCCACAACGGCCGGTACTGGCTCAGAGGCTGGATTTGGCATGGTTATAACGGACACTGAGTCCAAGCAAAAGCTGACATTGGCCTCTCCAGAGGCAACACCCGATATTGCCATTGTCGATCCCATGCTGACCCAAAATTTGCCGCCGCAGATTACGGCCGATACCGGCATTGATGTGCTTACTCATGCAGTAGAAGCGTACACATGCAGTTGGGCAAATGATTTTACGGATGGCTTGTGTTTGCAGGCGGCACGGTTGGTAAAAACGTATTTACCCCGGGCCGTCGCCAACGGTGCAGATGATTGGGAAGCGCGGGAAAAGATGGCAAATGCCGCGACGATGGCCGGCTTGACTTTGGGGAACAGCTCGGTGGCGTTGGCTCATGCGATGTCGCACAGCTCTGGCGCATTTTTTAAGCATGTGCCACATGGTCGGTTAACGGCCGTTTACCTGCCCTACACCATCGAATTTATTGCCAACAGCGGCATGGGGCGTTACGTGGAATTAGCCCGCATATTTGATATTGACACCAATGACGAAGAAACAGCCGGATTGCAGCTTGCGGCTGCCATTCGTGACTTTTTGCGCCAAATTGGGCAGCCGACTTCTTTGGAAGAAGCAGGCGTAACTCGCCAGGCATTGGAGGAAGCACTGCCAACCATTTGCGAGCATGTTGAGGTGGAATCGGGTACGCTGGTTTCACGCCGTATGCCAGAAGATATTGAAGAGATTAAGCGGCTGTTTTATTATGCCTATGAGGGCAAACCCGTTGATTTTTAGCAGCAGGCTCTGAGCTGCGGTTGTTTTGCAGGATGATGTAGGCCAATCTTCAATCTCTTGTCTCCATGCTGTGTGTTTGTTTGTAAGAAACGGCCGTTTCGAGTAGTGAATTATGTTAAAGCAAGAAGTACGAATTGGTTTGGCGTTAAGCGGCGGCGTTGCCAGAGGCCCGGCACACATTGGTGTACTGCGTGTTTTAGAGCAGGCGGGCATTCCCATTCACTGTGTTGCTGGAACAAGTGCCGGTTCTATTGTGGGGGCGGCTTATTGTGCAGGGCTGTCTGTGGATGCGCTGGAAGAAATGGCGCTGACTGGTGGCTGGCAGAATATTGTGCGTTTGCAGTGGCCGCGTCATGGGCTGGTGAGTTTTGCCGGTCTTGAGCCGTGGCTGGAGTCGATGATTGGGGTGCTGGATGTGCGAGATTTGGCGCTGCCGTTTACGGCCGTTGCTACTGATTTGGAGAGTGGTGAGCCTGTGGTGCTAAAGCAGGGACGACTGGCAGCGGCCGTCCATGCAAGCTGTGCCGTTCCCGGGCTGGTAGAACCAGTGGAAATAAACGGCCGTCTCTTATGCGATGGCGGTGTTTCCTGCAATTTGCCAGCCAAAGCGGCCCGCCAGATGGGAGCCGATTATGTGATTGGCGTTGACCTGTTTGTGCCCAGAGATGGCAAACGATGGGGGCCGTTGGGGGCTGGTGCAGCCGCCATTGAGACCATGATCCGCAATACCGGAGGCGGGGTCAAAGAGTCCGACTGCCTGATTAAGCCCGATATTTCCGGTTTCTCTTACTTCCGTTTTTCCCAGGCCAGGCAATTTATTGCCTATGGCGAAGCCGCAGCACATGCTGCACTGCCCAAAATTCAGGCTGATTTGGCACAGTTAAGCAAAGAACAGAATGTGATGATGGGAGAAGAATGGCGCGTGGCGATTGGTGATTGAGGTCTGACTGGTAATTAGCTCCGCTTTTTACAGCATGTAAAACATGGATGATCAATGATTGATGACTAAACTCTCTCTTAGTCATCAATCATTGATCTTTTTTCTTTTAGCTGCTATTCGCCATCCCCATTTTTGGGAGCATCTATTTGCTGCTGAGACTCCTGCACTTCTACCGACCCCACACCCAACGGCTGCCACTTCTTTTGTAATTTGCCACTGCGCAAACGGTGTTCCGCGCCGCCGCGTGCATGAACATCTTCAAACCCTTCTGGTTCGATAAACATTTTCTTGCCTTCCAACAAAGCCAATACACCCTCCTGTCCGGGTTCGGGACGTGGCTCAATCAATGCTTCTTGCGGCTTGATGTCGTTGGGATCGTATTCTAGCGGCTCTGTGTAGGTGGTGAGGAAGCCCTCGAAGTTGCGCAGTACGGTTTTGCCGGGCGCCTGGGAGACAACGTAGTTTGGCTGGACAGGGATTTTTCCGCCGCCGCCGGGGGCGTCAATCACGTAGACCGGCACAGCGTAGCCAGAGGTATGGCCGCGCAGCCCTTCGATAATTTCGATGCCTTTGCTGACGCTGGTGCGGAAGTGGCCTGAACCTTCGACGAGGTCGCATTGGTAGAGGTAATACGGCCGTACCCGAATCTTCACCAATTCATGCACCAATTTACGCTGAATGTGTACCGAGTCATTGACACCAGCCAGCAGCACACTTTGATTACCCAGCGGCACACCCGCCCGCGTCAGACGGTCGGCTGCTGCTGCCAGTTCTGGCGTGATTTCTTTAGGATGATTTACATGAATGTTCAGCCAGAATGGGTGATATTTTGCCACCATATCAGCAAATTCTTGTGTGACGCGCATGGGCAAAAAGACAGGCACACGAGACCCAATGCGAATAATTTCTACATGCGGAATTGCCCGCAAACGTGCCAGAATCATGTCCAGCGTTTTGGGGGCCAGCGTCATGGGGTCACCGCCGGAAAGCAGCACATCACGAATTTGCGGCGTTTTTTCAATATATTCAATTTGCGCATCAAACTCTTTGCGGCTGAACGTTTGGGTGGGGTCGCCCACAATGCGGCTGCGGGTGCAGTAACGGCAGTAACTGGCGCATTGGGTTGTTACCAGCATCAATACCCGGTCTGGGTAGCGGTGGACAAGGCCGGGTACGGGTGAATGCTTATCTTCAGCCAGTGAGTCTTCCATCATAGATTGGAAGGGAACCATCTCCGTGGCTGTGGGAATAACCTGTTTGCGTACCGGACAGTTCGGGTCATCGGGGTCGATGAGGCTGGCAAAGTAAGGGGTAATGTCTACCCGGAAGAGGCCTTTGGCGCTGAGGGCTTTGCGTTCGGCATCGGTCAAGTTGATCACTTTTTCCAGCTCTTCAACCGTATTGAGACGATGGGCAAGCTGCCAGCGCCAATCCATCCATTTTTCATCCGGCACATCTTGCCAGTAGGGAGCGCGTGTGTAAACAGTTTCTGTAATTGGTTCAGCAGTGGTTTTACTCATGGGAACATTCTCCTTCAAAAATTTATTAACCGCGGAGACTCAGAGGACGCAGAGAAAATAAAAAAGATATTTTCATTGATGGTACTGCGTGCTCGCTCATGTCGTCTCCTTCAAAAATAAAGATTGATGAATACGAATTAAAGTGGGCGGCAAGTTGCCGGTATGCGGTTTTACAGACTTACAACCTGCAACCTGCCACATTTGCTGCTTGTTTATGGTACAGGTGTAGGGGTTGGTGCCGGCTCAATGGTGAAGATGGCTTCATTGCTGGCATGGTTTTTGTCGCCGGGCTGCCCAACCACAACAGTAACTTTCGCCGGGCCTTCGGCGTCGATGGGCAGGGTGAAACGTGCTTCCCAATAGCCCCAATAGTCGGTGGTGACGGTGCTTTGGCCTAAAACACGGCCGTTTTCCGAGGTAACGCCCACTGATACATCCGTGTCGGAGGCATTGAGCGCTGTGCCAAAGACAACGAGTTCCTGCCCGGCAGTGGCCGTGCTGCCGGGGGATGGGCTGCTAATGGTGACGCCTTTTGCGCCGTCTTCTTCCGGTGGCACGATGTTGATGGCAACCTGGGCTTCCCGGTAGGTATCTGTGCCGGGTTCGCCAAAGTAGGCAACGGCGCATGCGGGACCGTTGGCGCTGCGCGGCATGACGAGAAAGCCTGACCAGTAGAATGGCCGGTTGCTGCGCCCCAGAGTGTAGGTTTGTTTGGCGATGCGTTCCTGGCATTCGTTGGCCCATACGGAGATGGTGAGGGTGTTGTTGGTGGCCTGGAAGACGGTGCCGTCGAAGAAGAGGTAGTAACCGGAAACGGCCGTTTCCCCGCGTACGGGTCTGTCCATTTGCAAGAAGCGCTCTGTGGTTGCTTCATTAAATATAAGCGTAACTGGCAGGCGATCTTCTGCCAACACGTCCCCTTCCGGGCTGCGGATGGCTGCAACAAGGTCAGCATCGCCGGTGACATAGGGCGGGACAGGGAAGGTGGTTTCCCAGCCAATGCTGCTGGCGTCTGCCTGAATTTCAACGAGCAGCCGTCCGGTTTTGCTGATGAGCGAGACCCAAACGGTGGTGTCTGGAGCGCGTTCGGCCAGCCCGCGCACAGCTATTTCGGTTTCCACTTTGATGAGGGCGTTTTTGTTGGGAATGGTGATGTTGATGTTGTTGTCAACCGGTGTGGGGGTGGCGGTTGGTTTTTGCGGGCCTGTGGTTGGTGTGGGCAAGGGTGTTTCCCGGGCGGTGAGGTCGCGGGTAGGTGGGAGTGGGGTGTTGGTTGGCGGAGCCTGAGTGGGTAGTTGTGCCAGGGGAACGGCCGTAGGCAGTTCTACCGGTGTTTGTGGGGCGCAGGCCGCCATAAAAAGTGCAAGCAAGATGATGGAGAGTATTTGGATGGAATTGGGCTTGTTGGTCATGGGCAGATTATAGCCATTGTTTATGAATTCGTCTTGCGTCGTTTTAGGCGATGTAACCGAAATTTATGTGGTATGCGTCAAATAAATTGTACTATGGCTGTGTGTGATTGGCTGCGTTATAGTCTAATCGCTGTTGGAGAAAATATGTTTGCTGGCTTGACGTGCTTGGCTTGTTTGATAGACTTGCCGGGCATTTGCATAAAACCAGTTTGTGCAGTGTAGTCAATTATTGGTAGTTATTGTAAAGGATATCTATGGCTGTTCATTGGTATGCACTGCGTGTTAAACCACACAAAGAGCGACTTGTGGCACAAATGTTGTCTGCAAGAGGGCACACGGTTTATTCTCCATTTCTCCGTGTCAAACCCGTTAACCCACGCTCAGCCAGGATACGGCCGTATTTCCCCGGTTATCTTTTTCTCCAGACCGACTTGGACGAAGTAGGTGATAATGCTTTTCGTTGGCTGCCTGGGGCACATGGTCTGGTGCGCTATGGGGATGAAGCTGCCATTGTCCCGGATAATTTGATTTACGAATTAAAGAATCGCCTGGCCGCCATTGAAGCGGCGGGTGGTTTGGTGTTGAGCCGGATGAAGCCGGGTGATCGGGTGCGGATTACGGATGGCCCGTTTGCCGGATATGAGGCAATTTTTGACTCATATTTATCTGGTGAAGAACGGGTGCGGGTGTTGTTGTCTTTTTTAGGCACCCAGCGGCCGTTGCATGTAACCACCAATATGATTGACGCGGCCTGACCTATGGTGCGCCGGCTGTCTATGTAAAAATCGTTTGGCCAAATGCAAATTTTTGTTTGTATGGCGGCCAAAAGTACAAACTATTTTAGGCTCCGCTGTGTCGGAAGGGCGGAGCATACCAGAAACAAGGATGACAATTTCGATGAAAACGGAACTGTTGGAGAAGATTGAAAAAGGAACGGCCGTTGTCGGCATCGTTGGTATGGGGTATGTCGGTTTGCCGTTAGCCGTTGCCTTTGCCCAAAAAGGGTATCGGGTTATTGGTGTTGATGTGATTCCCGAAAAAGTGGCCGCACTAAATAATGGCCACAGCTACGTGGAAGACATTCGCGACGAGACATTGGCGCCGCTGGTGCAGGCGGGTCTCATCCAGGCAAGCACCAGCTACGATGCACTGGCCGAGGCAGATGCCATTTCCATTTGCGTGCCCACCCCGCTGCGCAAAACCAAAGACCCCGATATTTCCTATATTATTGCCGCTGCTGATGAAATTGCCCGTGTTGGGGCTACTGGGAAATTGATTGTGTTAGAAAGCACCACTTATCCCGGTACAACAGAAGAAGTGATTGTGCCCCGTCTGGTAAACAACGGCAATGTCATTGGTCAGGATGTCTTTGTTGCCTTTTCGCCAGAGCGGATTGACCCCGGCCGTACCGATTACACAGTCTGGACAACGCCGAAAGTAATCGGCGGCATGACACCCGACTGTTTGGAAATCGCTCTGAAATTGTACGGAAAGGTTGTGCAGCAGCCGGTTCCCGTTTCCAGTCCGGCAGCCGCAGAGATGGTGAAACTGCTGGAAAACACCTTCCGCGCTGTCAACATTGCTTTGGTGAATGAAGTGGCATTAATGTGTGACCGGCTGGGGCTGGACGTGTGGGAAGTTGTTGAAGCGGCGGCCACCAAGCCGTATGGCTTTATGAAATTTACGCCGGGGCCGGGTGTTGGCGGCCACTGCATTCCCCTCGATCCCCATTACCTTAGTTGGAAGCTGAAAACATTGAACTACAACGCCCGCTTCATTGAGCTGGCTTCTGATATTAACAGCCATATGCCCGACTATGTGGTGAGCAAGGTGGCCGATGCATTGAATGGAGAGAAAAAGGCCATTAATGGCAGCCGCATTCTCATTTTGGGGGTGTCCTACAAGCCGAATGTGGGGGATGTGCGGGAAAGTCCGGCGTTGGACATCATTCATTTGCTGCAGGAGCGGGGTGCAGATGTGGTGTTCCACGACCCGTATGTGTCCGATTTGGCGTATGAAGGACTTGATTGTGAACGTGTGGAATTGACTACAAATTCGCTGCATGCCGCTGATTGTGTAGTAGTTGTGACCAACCATGCGGTTTATGATTGGCAGTTTGTGGCGGAAAATGCGCGTTTGGTGGTAGATACGCGGAATGCGATGAGAGGTGTGGCGGGAAACGGCCGTGTGGTG
>CAZRIB010000036.1:0-16015 GCA_964600035.1 uncultured Ardenticatenaceae bacterium
TTTACCTGAGTTCGAAATTAGAACGCAGATACCGCAGATGCAAGCGTTCAGTTGGTCAGCTAGTACCCGTATTCCGTATTCCGTACTCCGTTTTCCGTAATTCGTAATTCGTAATTCGTGTGCTCTACCTCTGGTAACTCCATCGGAAAACGGTATACGGACTTCGGGTTACGTGTTCTATTCTCTGCGCAACTCGGTGTTCCATCTGAACGGATACCTTGTTTTCAAAACCTTGGTCTGTGAATCAACTATTAATCTGCGTTTTTCGGGCAAATCTGCGTCCTGTTTTTTATCTTTGAACTGAGATTATTTGGTTACGGCCGTATCAGCCCTTACCCGCCAGTGACAGCCAACATCGCTTCAATCAACTTCCTGGCCGAAGTCAAACGTGCAATCATTTCACCTGTCTCGCCTTCTGCGCCTTGCTTCATCACAGCGTCAATCAAGCGGATAACATCTGGTGAAATCAGTTCTTTGTGCGCGTCTAACACAGCTTGCTGTTTCTCTTCTGTGTCTGCTTCAATGAGCCGGTTTAGCAACACGACCTCTGGCGGCAGTTGGCTTTCCATTTGTTTGACGATGAGCGATTGGATTTCGTTCAGGGCATTGGCAGTGGCCTGCTCGCCGTCTTGTTCTGCCTGTGCCAGGCGCATTTGCAGCATGTACATAAACAGGTCGTCAATCTGGTCCATGTTTTCCTGAATGGCTTGCTGTTTGTCGGGTGCTTGCACAATGGTTTGCAGCAGGTCGTCTGCGGCTTTGAGCATTTGCTGGGACTGTTTTTGGCGGGTTTCAAAGAGGTCTAGCAAACGGGTGCGTATGTTGGTGAGCCGGGAAACGGCCGTTTCATCACCTGCCGCCTCCTTACTTTCAATTTCGGCCGTCAGCAGTTGGAAAAACTCATACGTCAACGCGCCCTGCCCAGCCTGCACAATGGCATCCACCAGCTTGTCATCTGCCTGATTAGCCAACACATGTTCAACCAAAAGCTGCGGCGACAAACCACCCGCCTTCTTGGCATCGCGGTTTAACTTATGCAGCGCAATTTGCTGCTTTTCCAACTCGCGTCCCACAGGCGTTTCCGTCATCAGCCTTGCCCGCAAATTCACAAAAGGAACCGTTTGATTCGGGTCAATTTGCATAATTTGCTCAATTGCCTGGTCCAGCATGGCAAAGAACGTTTCATCAATCTCACCCATACGTTCCTTAATCAGGTGAGCCTGCACATCCTTATCTGCCTGTGCCAGCGTACGCAGCAGCTCAGATTGCTTGCGCTGCCGTTCAATCATCTCTTTGGTAATACCTTCTGTTTCCAGCACCTTTTCAATGAAGGTCTGCATAGACAGCACTTGTTGGGGCTGGAACATATATGCCCGCCGCTTTTCTGGCGGAGTCGCATCCATTGCCTGTTTGGTTAACTGTCCAATAATCTGCTCGCGTTCCACCTGGCTGATGTTCAGCTCTTGAGGCACATAAAGCATAAACAGGTCATGAGCCGGATCGTGATAAAGCAAGGGAGCCGAAAGCTGTCCGCCTGCCCCACAGCTTGGGCAAACGGCTACGTTTAGCTGGCCGCTCAATAAACGGCTTTTTAATTCTGGATGCTGCCCAACGTCAATAAGTTGATGCACTTCTACGGTGTAGGGAGTGCGGCAGTTTGGGCATGTAATTTGTGTGTACATGAATTCTCCTTCAAAAATAAAGATTGGCGATTGACGATTAAAGCGGTGGCAAGTGGCCTGAAAATCATCTATCGTCTCAATTTGTTCAATGCCTGGGCAAAGAAAATGTAAATGTTGCGCCGGGGCCATCCTGGTTGTTCTGGAACCAGATACGGCCGTTATGGGCTTCAATGATCGCTTTTGTCAAAAACAACCCCAGACCAGTTCCCTCTGTTTTGCGGCTCATGGCATTATCCAGCCGCGAAAATTTCTTAAAGATGCGATGGGCTTCATGCTGGGGAATACCAATGCCACTATCAGAAACCGAAACGGTCACATGCTCTGGGTGGACTTCACCACTGACGACAATTTCCCCGCCGTCTGGCGAATATTTAATGGCGTTGCTAATCAAATTTTGCATCACCTGCTTTAACCGCCGGACATCACCAAAAACAACGGGATAATCTGGCGGAAAATCCAGCCGGAAGTAATGTTTGCCAGTTTGGCTGGCAAAGCGGCGTACGGTCTCTTCTGCAATTTTAGCCAGGTTGGCATCTTCACTAAGTTCCAACCGGAACATGCCTGCTTGCAATTTGGAAACTTCCAGTAAATTGTCAATAAGCGCAGTCAGGTTGTCGGCTTCCTCTTCAATGACAAGAAGGGATTCGTTGATGATTTCGGGTGACCAGTTGGCATCTTGCCGGCGCAGTGTGCCCGCATACCCTTTGATGATGGAAACCGGGGTTTTCAGTTCGTGGCTGATGACAGAGATGAAGGTTTTTTGCAGGTCTTCTTCTTCACGGTAGCGGGTCAGGTCGCGCACGCTGGCGATGATGTCGGTTAAACGGCCGTTTTCATCCAGCAGCGGCGCGTAGGTAATGCCCAGGCTAATGACGCCGCCGTCGGCTTGCGGGTTATCTTCGTGGTACGGCCGTTGCAATTCACCCTCCACATACAAATGCGCCGCACCCGGCAGCGGCCAACCATCAGCCACAGCCTCCTCCAGCGTCGAATCCGTTTTCAGCGACTGCCAACGAATCACCTCTTCATGCAGCCGCCCCAAAGCCTCCTCTGCAGACCAGCCAGTCATCCGGCTCAACGATTTATTAAACACCGTTATCCGCAGTGACGGGTCTAAAATCATCACCCCATCCGCACTGTGTTCCAAAATCGCATCAAGCCGCTGTTTTTCCTTGTTAATTTGCTGGTAAAGACGGGCATTTTTCACGGCAATGGCCGCCTGCTCGGCAAAACTGCGCAGCAAACTACCCAAATCATCCATCCACATATAACTGTTATCGGCCATAAACACATAAATAAGACCAATAACCTTGTCGCCGCTAATCATGGGCAGGCGAATCAAACTGCGCAGTCCCATATTGGCATTGGCCGCCACTTTTTGCAGCCGGCGTGTCAGCTCTGGAATAGCCAGATGCTCTTGTCCTTCCACGTAAGGCACACCACGCAAAAGCGGCGCAAAGCTGTCTACCAAATTGGCAGGGATGCCATAAACGGCCGCAACACGAAACGTCTCCGTATCCGGCTCAACCAACGCAATGATTCCGGCACGCCCGGCAGGCAGTTCAACCGCCGCTTTCAAAATGATGCGTAAAACATCCGGCAAATCCAATTCGGCCGTTAAAGCCCGGCTAATTGCCAATAAATATTCTCTTTGAAGAATGCGTATATCTACAAGTGACCTGGCCATTCTTGACTTTACCGAAAAAAAATTACAGAAAACGCAAATCTCCAGAGAAAACCCGCGTCATCTGCGCCCTTTTTAATCATTCTGACAAACGAAAGAATTGTAACATAGCCCAGACAATTCAGCATTTGCCAAAAACAACCCATGAAGCATAACATAGGCATGTTAATATCCCGTAAGTAGTTGTGCAGGTTCTACATGGAGATTGGGAATTGGAGATTGGGCACGCTGCTAATAGAACTTTTTCACCAACCCGGCACTGGGAGTAAATGTATGTCCAAAAACATCATTGTCCGCCATGTTACAGAAGCAGACTTACCAGCCGTTCGCGACTTGTTTTACCGTAGTTACGGTGAGGATTATCCATACAAAGAGTTTTACAATGACGAATGGCTGAAACGCAGTATTTACCAGGACAGTTATCTATTTTTGCTGGCAGAGTTAAACGGCCGTGTTGTGGGCACAGCATCCGTCTACTTTGAAGTAGGTGCTTACGCCGATTTAGTTGGCGAATTCGGCCGTTTGGCAGTAGACCCCGAACATAGACACAAAGGGGTCGGCTCTGCCCTAATGAAGGCGCGGCTGGAATTTGCCAACCAACGCCTGCACTTTGGCCTGACGGAATGCCGCACAGCCCACCCATTTGCCCAACGCATTTCAGAAAAATTCAACCTGACACCTATCGGTTTTCTGCCTCAAAAAGTACTTTTGAACAAAAGAGAAAGCCTCGTGATGATGTCCAAGGTGTTTGGGCCAGCTATTGAACTGCGGTGTAACAATCCCCGTGTCATTCCAGAAGCGTTTGCACTGGGGCAGGTGGCTTTGCGCAACATGGGCTTTCAAGATGACCTGATTGCGGCAGAAGACGCAGACGGGTATCCCATTGGCAGCGGCTTTGAGGTGGCAGAATTGACGGAATCTGTTCTACCCTCTTTGCTGCGCATTGAACGTGGGCGGCTGTCGCGGCGGCATGTCTTTGGCAATTTGCAGCTTAGTTATGGCCTCTTTTTGCTGGAGTCACGGAATACACGCTATCTGGTTGCCAGAGAAAACGGCCGTATCGTAGGTGCAATTGGCTTCACACACGATGAAATCGGCCGTTCCATCAAAGTCATCGAAATGATAGACCTGCGAGACGACGTAGCCGGCTTCCTGCTCAAAGAACTCGACCGGCGGGCACAACTCTATTACCATGCCGAATATATAGAAATTACCGTCAGTGCTTACTGGCCCAACATCCAGCGCACACTCAGCAACCTGGGTTTTGTGCCCGTCGCCTACTGCCCTTCCTTTGTCTTTCATGAAGTAGAGCGGCTGGACACCATAAAAATGGCCAAGCTGTACGTTCCACTAGACATTGATGATGCCCAACTAACAGATGCCAGCCGAGAGATATTTGACCTTGTACGGGCAGGATTTGAAGAAAAACGGCTGGGCATTACGGTTAACGAAATGACCCGGCAAATGGCTATTTTTCGCGGTCTGGAGGAAGGGGAGCTGGCGAAAATTGCCGGGCTGTGCCACTTGCGCACATATGCGCCGGGTGAGGTGGTGCTGCGTGCAGGAGAAAAAGGGGATGTCTTTTTTATGGTAAAGGATGGCCGCCTGGATATTTTTGCAGAAGATGACAAAACGTTGATTGGTCATGTAGAGACCGGGCATTTTCTGGGAGAAATTTCGCTGGTTACAGAACGGCCGTACAACGCCACAGCCCGCGCAGCAACGGCCGTTGAACTTTTCGCCCTCAAACATCACGATTTCGACAATCTAATCAACCGCTATCCCCGCATCGGCATTCAAGTACTCAGAAACATTGCCCATTCCCTGGGCGACAAACTAGACCAGCTAGACAAGCGTTACCAGCAGCAGTCCAGCCGTTGGCAGGCATAAAAAAAGCGCCTGTACGTATATTTACAGGCGCTTAAAATGTTTCTATTCTGCTACTTAAATTTTCACGCTCTTGGGATCAATCCCTGCCGCTTTCAACGCCTTCTTATAAGCCGACTTGGCTTTGGAATTGGCAATTCGCGCCTTCCGCACTTCATCGGGAGCCATATCATCCGTAATCTCGATCAATTCTGGTGGGGGCGGCACATTGGCCGGCATTGCCGTCTCTACGGCGGCAGGAGCCTGTTCAACTGGAGCCGCCGCCGGAGCAGGCGCCGCAGCAGGCGCTGCACCGGCTGGCATAACCACCTTCCCATCCACAATCTCTACACTCTTTGGATCGACGCCAGCAGCCTTTAACGCCTTCTTGAATGCCGACATGGCCTTGGAGTTACTAATCCGTGCCTTGCGTACTTCAGCCGGATCCATATCGTCAGTAATCTCAATCAGCTGCGGTGGTTCAATATCAACCACCGGAGCAGCAGGTGCAGCAGGGGCAGCCTGGGCAGCAGGGGCTGGTGCGGCAGCGGGTACGGCCGTACCCGTTTGTCCAGATGCTTTTGCCGCCTTCATCGCCGCCGACTTGGCTTTGGAATTGGCAATACGTGCCTTCCGTTTTTCTGCCGGTGACATATCATCGGTAATTTCAATCACCGGGTAATCTTTGCCAGGAACCAGCTCAATTTTGCCACCAGCGGCAGCAGGAGCGGCCGTTCTGGCAGCAGCCGGAGCAGCCACAGCACCACTCATCCCCAGGCGAACAGCATCCCAACCAACAACAGCGCCAATTTTTGCAGCCGTAATGGGGTCTTCTTTTACGCCATCAAATGCGGTTTTAATTTGGGTTTGTCCCCGCCCAATGCGCATGTTTGCCCCACGAGGAAGGACGGCCGCTCTTTTGGCGGCCAATTTACGTGCTTCAAGGTATTGGGTTGCCGGATCGGCATCAACCGGGATTTTGTACCCCATGGTTCGGGCCGGGTTGTATCCCGAATTTTTGTCTTTCTGCTCAATCTCAATCTGAGTTTTGGCAACAACCCGATCTGCCTGATAAGAAATGCCGGCAAAAATTAAACCAACAAGAATAGGCAGTGTAATGACTGCAATCACAATTAACATTAACATAAGTGCTTCCCTCTAAACTTTCTAGCGTGCTGTAGCAAAACGAAGGTGATTTTCTGTGGTAATCAGATGTGCTGTTTTGCCAGTAGGGTTGTAATTATATCGTTTGTACCTATTTTCTCAAGAAAGAGGCGGCAGCAAAAACGGCCGTTTCTTGACGTGCCTATTATCTTCTGTCAAAATGAGTTTGGGAGAATCAACCATTTACAAAAGGAAACGGCCGTGTGTCCCACACCGATTCACCTGACTCACAAAGCCAACAGGCATAAAAAAAGCCCAGTTCTACTGGGCCTTTCTCATGCCGAAGGTGGGATTCGAACCCACACGAGCGTAATGCTCACTACGCCCTGAACGTAGCGCGTCTGCCTGTTTCGCCACTTCGGCTGAACGGAAGCGAATTCTATCAACTTGCAGGCAATTGTCAAATTAAAATTCACCTTAGAAGGCACTTTTGCCAGGATACTGAATGGAGGCAAAAAAGAGACCATGTCTATCGCAAATTTACTCAAACGAGTCCAGCTATTTACCAACTTAAGTGAAGCCGAATTGGCTCAAGTTGCCGAAATTTGCACCGAAAAAATTGTTGCCCCAAACGAATTTGTGGTGAAGCAAAACACAACCGGTACAGAAATGTATATCATCGCCTCCGGTTCTGTTGAAGTGTTCATTCAGGGGTTGTCCAGTGCCCGCAGCCTGGTTGTTTTGGGTGAGGGTCAGGTTATTGGGGAAATGGCGTTAATTGACCAGGGATACCGTTCTGCTTCTGTAAGGGCAACGAATGATGGCGCCCATTTATACGTTATAGAAAGTGATGCTTTTTATAATCTATGTCAGCAAAACAATTACATCGGCTTTATTGTTATGCGAAATCTGGCAATTGATATTGCCTTTAAGCTAAGACATCGGAACCTGGCGGAACTGTAGCAGGAGAAGTCTCATGAGTGACGCTATGTATTATAAAATTAGCTATGTTGTGCAGGGGGGGACGCATCCTGGTGCAATTATGAATGTAGATCACCGACCGGTTGTGGGTGAACAGGTGCGTTTTGACGGCCGTATCTTTGAAATTCTTGAAGTCATGGAATTAATGCCACCCGTCGGTAATTTCGGTTTTTTACATGCAACCTGTAAATTCATTGCCGAAATTGAGTCTCAGGAGAACAACAACTAACTGCCAAATGGTGCTGCGCAAACACGGCCGTTACACAACCTCAATGGCTTTGGCCGCCAATTTTCCAGCCTCATTCATCCCTGGCAAATCTGTTCCTTTGGCATTAATCCAACGGACCTGATATTGCGTTAAAAGCTGGTCCAATGCCTGCCACAAATCAGCATTGGCCACCGGCTGACCTTCTTTTTTGAGCCAGTTACGTTTTCGCCAACCCAATATCCACTTGGTCGCCCCCTGAAACAAATAATCGGAAGTCGTGAAAATTTGCACCGCACTGCCCGGCGGCAGCATAAGCAGACCTTCTATGGCGGCCATAATTTCCATTCGGTTGTTGGTTGCCGAAGGAACACTACCACTTTTTTGCTCTGTCCCGTCTGCCTCTTCAAGCACAACGCCCCATCCCCCCGGGCCAGGATTTCCTTTGCAGGAAGCCCGCAAATAGAGCTTTGCCACATTTTCATCAATTTCTATTTTGGGCGTAATGGCTAACCGGGCCTGGGTGGCAAGCTTGTCTACCCGCTCATTAAGGGGGTTGCCGGCATGGCCTTTTACCCAGTGCCAGTTAATGTCGTGTTTTTTGACTAATGACCATAATTTGCGCCAAAGGTCGGCATTTTGCACAGCTTTGCCGTCTTTGCGTTTCCAATCTTTCTGCGCCCATTTGTCAATCCATTCGGTGATGCCTTTGCGCAGATATTGGGAGTCTGTATGAAATTCAACCTGACACGGCCGTTTCAAAGCCTCCAACGCAGAAATAGCAGCCTGTAATTCCATTTGGTTATTGGTAGCGCGCGGGCTGTTCCCCGTCAGCACTTTTTCATGCCCGCCATATTGCAAAATGGCCGCCCAGCCACCAATCCCCGGGTTCGGGTCAGCCCCACCATCACTATAAATAATTACCTTCATACACAATCACCTGCTTTACTAAAAAAGGGCGCACAGATGTACGCCCTTTTGGTTTTGGCACATCAGTCAATAATGTGCCCATTGTATATAACTCAGGTTATTTCCCCAATACAGCCAGCATTTCCTCAACATCCACAAATTTTACACGTGGGCGGCCTTGTTCCTTGCCTCTTTGCACTTCAATTTCATCCAACTTTTGCCAGTCGGCATAAGAAACAAAGCGAGGCTGTTTGGCAGTAATCATGTCTAATGCTGCTTCAGCAGTAGGATGGGCGGGGTTCAGAATACGGCCGTTTGCCAAATCCACCATCATATTCTCCACCGTCTCCACAGCATCCGGCTTATTCGTCCCAATCACACCAGACGGACCACGCTTAATCCATCCGGCCGTATATTCACCCAAAACAGGCTCCTTCGTTTCCGGGTCAATCACACGGCCAGCCTCATTCATAATTACGCCCCAACTCTCATTAAACGGCACACCCGGAATCGGCACACCACGATACCCAATAGACCGGAATACCAACCCAACCGGCAGCTCTTCATACTGATCCGTTGCCCGTGGACGCAGCGTACCCGCTTCCGTCTGGTACAACTCATTCTTCACCAGCCGCATACACTTCACTTTCCCCTCTTCATCGCCAATCAACTCCACAGGCGAAACAAGGAATTTCACAATCAACTTGCGCGGTTTCCCTGCCAACGGTTTTTGTGAATGCTCCTGGATAATTTCCACTTTGCGCAGCGTGCCCCGGTCTGCATCAACCAAAGAAGCCTCACTCAATGGGTCCAGCGTGGCATCTTCTTCAGAAATAACAATATCTGCCCCTTCCATTTCCCCAAGCTCTTTAATTTCCGGAGCAGTAAAAGCAGCCTGAGCCGGACCACGCCGGCCAAGCATATAAATTTCTTTCACTTTGCTCTTACTCAGAGCTTCCAACGCATAATCAGCAATATCTGTTACCGCCAACTCCTCCACAGATTTGGCCAAAATGCGGCACACATCTACTGCCACATTACCAACCCCAATAACTGCCACCCGCTCCTGGGATAAATCGAATTCCAAATGACGAAAGTCGGGATGGCCGTTATACCACGCCACAAAATCAGTGGCCGGATGGCTGTTCTTCAGGTCAATGCCGGGAATATTTAAATTTCGGTCAGATTGGGCGCCTGTTGTAAAAATGATTTGGTGGTAATAGTTTTGCAGCTCTTCAACCGTAATATCTTTCCCAATGGCGACATTACCAAAAAAACGGAAACCAGGTTTTTTTGCTGTGCGGTCAAATGCTTTTGTCACCGACTTAATCTTTTGGTGATCAGGGGCAACACCATTGCGCACCAGTCCAAAGGGAGTGGGCAATCTGTCAAACATATCAACTTCGACAACAAGGTCTTTTTGTTTGTAGAGGTGTTCTGCGGCATAAAAACCAGTGGGGCCAGCCCCAACAATAGCGACCCGTAAAGGATTTTCTGCTGTGCCTACTTGTGCCATTATCTTGCTCCTTGAATATTTATGGAATTTGTGGGTTCATGTAATTGGCAAAAAGCTTCCAAAAATCAGAAAGTAATTGGCTGCTGCCTGCCAGCAAAACAACATGACATTTTTCCAGTCGCTATGTCTGAAAAAATGTCATGTTGTGATTAAACGATCTAATGTGATTTTTAATTTGACGGGCTTTTTGCCCAATGTCGGATTGTAAGTCAGGAACAGGTGTCCAAAACCTGATAAATGTCCTGTTTTCTATGGCGATTTGTGATGTTTTGGCTTTATGATGAGCAAGTCAACGGGCTATTTATCTGCCATTAACTGCGTTTCCAGGGTGTCAATTTCGCCGCGATATTTATCGCGTTGGGCTTTTAGCACGTCCCCAATGGATATAATGCCTATCAGTTTTCCGCCGTCCATGATGGGCAGGTGACGGAATCGGCGTTCTGTCATGGTGTTGGCTACGGACATGAGATCGTCCTGGGGTAGACCGGTGACGACGTTACGGGTCATGACTTCGGCAACGGACATTTTTAGTACGTCGTCTGTTTGTGATGACCAACGGATAATGTCACGCTCTGAAAGGATGCCGACGAGATTGCCATTGTCGTCTACGACCAGCAGCGCACCAATGTTGCGTTCTACCAGCTGCTTTACGGCCGTTTTTATGGTTTGCTCTGGCGTTATGGTAACTAACTCACCTGTTTTTGAGGATAATATATGGCTTACTTTCATGGTCATGACACACTCCTTCTGAACTTCCAAACCCTATCGGTTTCCCTGATGATGAATAGATAAGTACATTATACATGGAGATCAAGCACCTTTGCGTGTTTTTTTCATAAATGACTGTCTTGGGAATTTTATTCACAGGAAAAACGGCCGTTTCAGGTATACTTGATACACACAACCCAAGAAACTCAGTAGATACAGAATCTGCCACGAATTACATAAATTTGGAGAAAACCTATGGCACTAAAAACGCCCACACGTGAAGCTGAAATGCAAATTTACGACAACATCTTACAAACCATTGGCAACACCCCCCTTGTCCGCCTCAACCAAATCAGTAGCGACTTACCAACAAAGCTCATTGCCAAAGTTGAATTTTTCAACCCTGGCGGCTCCGTTAAAGACCGCATTGGGCCGACCATCATTGAAGATGCCGAACGCTCCGGCAAATTAAAGCCAGGCGGCACCATTGTAGAATCCACATCGGGCAATACCGGGGTAGGGCTGGCAATGGCAGCAGCCATCAAAGGGTATCGCACCATCTTTGTCATGCCAGACAAAATGTCTCAGGAAAAAATCCGCTTGCTGCGGGCATATGGGGCGCGGGTGGTCGTAACCCCAACGGCCGTTGAGCCTGATGATCCCCGCAGCTACTACTCCGTTGCCAACCGCCTGGTAGAGGAAACGCCGAATGCCATTCTGGCAAACCAATACCACAATCCGGTCAACCCCCAATCCCACTACGATTCAACCGGGCCAGAATTGTGGCAGCAGACGGCCGGTAAAATCACCCACTTCATCGCTGGCATGGGCACAGGCGGCACAATCACCGGTGTCGGCCGTTTCCTTAAGGAACAAAACCCCGACGTCAAAATTATTGGTGTCGATCCGATTGGTTCGGTGCTGTACGACCTGCACCGCACCGGCAAAATGCCCAAAGCCGAAAGTTACAAGGTAGAAGGGATTGGCGAAGATTTTCTGCCCTCTACCACAGATTTGAGCGTGGTCGATGAGATTGTTCAAGTCAATGACCGGGAAAGTTTTTTGATGACCCGCCGGTTAGTCAGGGAAGAAGGCATTTTTGCTGGCGGATCTTGCGGTGCGGCCGTTGCTGGCGCAATTAAATACATCCGCAGCCACAACCTGACCGCAGATGATGTGGTTGTGGTACTGCTGCCAGATTCCGGTTCCCGCTACCTGAGCAAAGTTTTTGACGATGACTGGATGCGTGAAAACGGCTTTCTGGAACGTTCCTGGGTGGAATATCGGGCAGTAGACATTCAAAATACCAAGCAAGATGGTGATGTGATTACGGCAAAACCAACAGATTTGATGCGTGATGTGGTTGCCCGCCTGAAGGCTAACAATGTTTCTCAACTGCCTGTGGTGGACGAAAACGGCCGTCTCGTCGGCATCGTCACAGAAATCGACCTGCTCAACCACATGCTCCTTACAGACCATCAGCACCACAACAGCGACGAAACCATCGCCAGCATCATCAACCGAAATGTGCCGGTCGTCCGTCCCAATACCCCACTGGAAACCTTGATGGCCTTGTTTAGCAGCCAAAGTGCCGTTGTCATTGCCACAGAGGGCAAAGTACAAGGCATCCTCACCAAAATCGACATTCTCGACTTCCTTTCTACACAAGCAAGGTAAAAGCAAGATGCATGATTAACGGATTAAAGATTAAAGCCAGTTTGCATACTGCCCTTTAATCTTTAATCTTCAATCCACCAATCTTTCAATCTTCTAACACATAACAGGAACAGAAACACATGATTGCAGAAACGGCCGTACGCCTCCGCCAAAACATTCAAAAAGTCATCGTCGGCAAAGACGAAATTATCGATCTGGCACTCATCGCCATGCTGTGCGAAGGACACCTCCTGCTAGAAGACGTGCCCGGAACCGGCAAAACCACCCTTGCCAAAACCATCGCTGCCACCCTGGGCTGCACCTTCCGCCGCGTCCAATTTACCCCCGACCTCCTCCCCAGCGATGTCACCGGCATCTACTACTACAACCAAAAAGCCCAGGAATTTGAATTCCGCGCCGGCCCCATCTTCTCCCAAATCCTGCTGGCCGACGAAATAAACCGCGCCACCCCGCGCACCCAATCGTCCCTGCTGGAAGCGATGCAAGAACGCCAGGTTACAGTAGACATCGCCACGCACAAACTGCCACGGCCGTTTCTCGTCCTCGCCACCCAAAACCCGGTAGAACTGGAAGGCACATTCCCCCTTCCCGAAGCCCAACTAGACCGCTTCCTCATGAAAATCGCCCTCGGCTACCCCAGCGAAGACGAAGAAAACAACATCCTCACCCGTTTTGAACGGCAAGACCCACTAGACACACTGGAAAAAGTCATCGACCCGGCAGAAATCATCCAAATGCAGCAGCAAGTACGCCAAATTCGCGTTGAAGAATCTGTGCGCCGCTACATCGTCAACGTATGCCGCGCCACCCGCGACCACGAAGACATCGAACTGGGAGCCAGCCCCCGTGCCACCATGGCCCTCTATCACACCTGCCAGGCACTCGCCGCCATTCGCGGCCGCGACTTTGTCATCCCCGACGATGTCAAAACGATGGCCCCATACGTCCTCACCCATCGCCTCATCGTTAACCCGCAAACCCGTCTGCGCGGCCGTCGCCCGGAAGATGTCATTCGCGACGTGGTCAACACCGTACCCGTACCCGTGGAAGCCTGATGCCCAGCCATTACGAAATTCACCTCGTCGTACGCGAAAACCAGCGCGAAGCCCGCAAAAAGGCACGCCAGGCCATGCTGCAAGCTGCTTTCACCGGGCGCGGCCTGGACATGGGCAGCGTTGCCCAGGCGCGGGGTCTGGTCCTGCGAGAACGCCACAACTCCGTTTTCAGCGATGCCTGGATTCCGCTGGCTTTTCTTTTTGTTATTCTCGGCTTTGTCTTTGACCGTGACCCGGCACTGCTGGCCTTGGGATTTGTGCTGCTCATCATCGTGGGAATCAGCACCTTTTGGAAAAATTTATCGCTGGTGGGCGTTACCTATGAGCGCTCGTTTGACCGCACGCGTGTTTTCCCAGGTGAAGAGCTAACCATGACGGTGACAGTAAAAAATGACAAGTTTTTGCCGCTTACCTGGCTGCAATTTCGGGATGAACTGCCCGTGACGGCCGAATCCGATGTTGACATTTCCCGCCTCTCCAGCGAATTAACCGGCCGTTACATTCTCTACAACACATTCTCCCTTTACGGCCGTCAACAAACCCAACGAACCGCCCGCCTCAACTTCCCCAAACGCGGCTTCTACAAACTCGGCCCCGTCACCTACGAATCCGGCGACATCTTCACCCTCTTCACCATCGAACGCCAACACGAACACCTCGACACCATCGTCGTTTACCCCCAAATTTACCCGCTAGAGCAGCTCAACTTCCCCGCCAAAGAACCATTTGGCGAAATCAAAGTACGCCGCAGCCTTTTTACCGACCCCATCAAAACGCAAGGCATCCGCGACTACCAGCCACAAGACCGCTTTCGGGACGTGCATTGGAAAGCCACAGCCCGCCGCGGCCATCTGCAAACCAAAATTTACGATCCCTCTACCGGTATGACGCTGGCCGTTTTCCTCAATGTCGCCACGTTTGAACGCCACTGGATGGGGTTTGACCCGGAACTGCTGGAGCGGGCCATTAGCGTGGCGGCATCCATTGCCAACTACGGCGCACAGCAAAAGTGGGCTGTCGGCATGTATGCCAACGGCTCTGTTCCCGGTTCAGACCAGCCCATTCGGGTTGCGCCTGGGCGGTCACCAGACCAGTTGAGCAATGTACTGGAAGCGTTAGCGGCCGTTACAGAATTTGCCACCAGTTCCATCCACCGGATGATGATTCGAGAAAGCACCGCTTTGCCCTGGGCGGCCACAATTGTGCTGGTAACTGGTATCGTCACCGACGAAATCATGGTCACACTGGTACGGCTAAAGGAAGCCGGCCGCCGCGTGGTTCTCATTTCGCTGGCCGAAGAAGCACCACCCAAGGGGTTAGGCGATATTTTGACCTACCATATTCCGGCAAATGTGCCCGCGTTTCAGACAGGCTCACAAAGCGCCACCGCCACAGAAGCCGCATTAAGCCAAATTCCCACACCAGAGCCAGTGCATATTTTGTTTGATGAATATGAGGATGAAGCGGCGGTTTAAGTGACCATGCAGCAGCTTTCTCTAACCATCACGCAGCCTAATCGCCAGCAGCTGCTGCGCGTGTGGGCACTTGTTCAGCGAGAACTCATTTACCTTGGCTGGGCTGTGATGGAAAGTGCTTTGCTGACCCCCTTTAGCATGGCTGTTATGCGCTGGGCACGCTATTGGCCGCCAAACTGGGTGTTTGCCTGGCTGCTCGTTTTGATGCTGCTGCCATTTGCCCTGGCACGTTTCTTTGCCGCCCTGAAAATGCCGGGAAACCGCCAGCAGTGGTGGATGGGGTTTGCCCTCATTTTGGTGATTTTACAGGCGATTAGTGTGCTTATTTATAACGGCCGTGGCTTTTTTGACTTTAGCTGGCTGCCCACGTTTTATGCCAATTTAGCCCAAACCAACAATTTGCTCTGGCTGCGTGACCTCTCTTTGTTTGCACTGGTTACGTTGACATGGTGGCGCGGACTGCGGCTAAGCCAGCGTACTTTTACGGTTACAAGCATCGGTCTGCGGCTGCGGCTGGGTGGGCTTTTGGCTGCGCCTGTCATCATCTGGCTGGGGTCGCAGCGCCTTGTTTGGGACCCCACGCCTTATTTACTGCTCTTCTTTTTGGCCGCGCTCTCTGTTTTGGCACTTATTCGCGCTGAAGAGATTGAACGAGATCGTTCTGGATTGTCGGCTTCCCTGGGGCCGAAGTGGCTTGCAATGATTTTTGCGGCTTCTTTTTTGTGTGTGTTTACGGCCGCTTCCCTCACCCTCATCATCAGCGGCAACTCGGCCGTACTCTTAAACGGTTGGCTGGCACCACTTTGGCTGGCACTCTCTTTTGGCTTCACCGTTGTCACCATCGCTTTTACATACGTACTTTTTCCGGCACTGGTTGGGTTAGGCAGCGTCATTACATGGCTGTCTGGCTTGCTGGCGGCACTGATGCGCATAAATCCCTTTGACGGCATCTCTGCTCCCACACGTGAACCGCTGCCCGGTGAGCTGGCGACACCCGCGCCGCCGGTTGATATTCCGGCGCTGTTTGTATTAAACAATGGCCTCAAGGTGCTGGTTATTTTGCTCATGCTGCTGCTGGTTGTGCTGGTGACGTTTGCGTTAACGCGGCTGTATGGGCAAACGGCCGTTGCCGAAGCAGAAGGCCATCGCCTGA
>CAZRIB010000037.1:0-15978 GCA_964600035.1 uncultured Ardenticatenaceae bacterium
GAAAATCAATGTTAATCTGCGTCCTTTTTTGTGCTTTTCTGAAAGCTGCAAAGATAGTGAACCAATCTAGCCATCATTAAAAATGCAGCTTTTGCTGGTGTTGGGCTGTGTTTAGGTGGCCGTTGAACCGGACGATGAAGGCGCTGTCGGGCACGGCCGTTTCGCCATCTCGCACTTCTATCTCTTCCCCCAAATCGCTCAACAAGTTAGGGTAACGGCCGTCCGGCAGAGGCGTAGGCAGCACATCCACCACGCCAGCGGCATTAAATGCCCCATACAAACCGCCTGCTTCATCTTGCCAGACGGCCGTAATGGCTGGTGAATGGGTGATGATGTGGAAACGGCCGTTTACCTGCGCCGGGTCTTTCTTCAATTTAGCCAGTCGTGTCAAAAAACCCTGCAAACTGTAATTACTCCACCGAATCTTGTCTACATCAAACAAGTTGGGCGTGCGCGTTTCCTCCGATTCCTGCCCGGCATAAATGAGAAAAGCCCCTTCGTTAAATGCCTGAAATGCTGTCCAGGCCAGCGCCTGTTCGCGGCTGGTACGTGCCATGATACGGGGCTGGTCGTGGTTTTCTACAGCCCGCATTTTGATGGTGTGTGCCGGGTAAATGCCGCGCTGGAAGTGGAGCATGGCAAGGTATTGGGGAATGGCTTCTGGATTGGATACGGCCGTTTCCCACACCGGCCAAATATCATAGTCGTAACTCAAATCAAACGCAGCGTGCAGTTCACCATCAGAATGGGCAACCAGGCCATGCTGGCGGCGTTGGACAATAAAGTCGTTGTGTACCGATTCGGCCAGCCAGATGACATTGGGGTTTATCTCAGCCACTTCACGGCGGGCACGTTCCCAAAAGGCCAGCGGCACAATGGAGGCCACATCGCAGCGAAAGCCATCTACCCCTAACTGCACCCACTGCTTGAGCGTTTCAATCTGGTAGTCCCACAAGGCCGGATTGTCGTAGTTCAGGTCGATGATGTCGCTCCATTCCGGCACGGTGGTGACGGGACGGCCGTTTTCATCCTGATGAAACCATTCCGGGTGCTGCTGAATGAGAACGGAGTCATGGCTGGTGTGGTTGTAGACCACATCAATCATGACCTTCAGCCCCAGGGCGTGGGCATAATCGCATAACATTTCAAACTGCTTTTTTGTGCCATACTCCGGGTTGACACTGCGATAGTCTTGAATGGAGTAAGGACACCCCAGCTCGCCTTTTTTGTTAAGCTGGCCGATGGGGTGAATGGGCATAAACCAGACGACATCGACGCCCATTTCCTTGAGCCTGGGCAGGTCGGCATTGACATCGCCTAATGTGCCGTTACGGCCGTGATTGCGGACATACACTTCATAAATAACAAGGTTGCGGTAATGACGTGGTGTTTGTGTTGCCATGTGATTCCTCTGTAATTCAAGTCGTTGGAGATTGGTAAATTAGAGATTGGAAAGGTGCTTACTCTCCGGTAAACAGGGTGCGAATTTGCTCCATGCGGCTGCGGTTGGCATTCAAGTCGCCGTAGCCCAGCCGTGATGCGGAGCGCATGTGGATGGTTTGGGTGTCGGCATCAATGAAAAATTCTACATCATCCACGAAGTGCCAAAAGCGGGAGCGGTATTCAGCATGGATGTAGTTGGGTTGGTTGGTAATAAGAGTGGCCTGCGGATCGGCGGTGATGATGGTGACGAGTTTGTCGTGGGCAACGGCCGTATCGCCTGAGTAAGTGAGCGGCGCAATGGCATGCTGCGCATCGGCTGCCTGCGATGAGACGCAGTTGGGTGAAGAGGGGCATGGGGCAAGACGGCCGTTTGTCACCCCCAAATTGTCTGGTAAGGGGCTGACCCGTGGCACAAGTCCACGCAGTAAGAAGATAAGGGCAGCGGCAATAATGAATAATGCAAGTAATATTTTGACAACACGAGGCATAACTTTTTCCTTTGTAACGATACAACAGGAACACAGAGTGGCACGGAGAACCACAAAGTTACGCAGAGAATAAAGAGGTTTTCTTCTTTACTTTGTGAAACTCTGTGAGGCCTTTGCGAAACTCTGTGTTCCTAAAGGTTTTCCATATGAGTACCTGGATAGATACTCTCCTTTTACGTAAATGGTCAAGCTTGCCATCTGTATTCAGTTATCCGTTATCCGTGTGTCACCTCTGGTGATTTCGTCGGAAAACGGTATACGGACTTCGGTTTACGTGTACTGACTGGTTTTTAACGATGAATGAGCCGCCAGCGCAAATTTTTGCGATTGAGGTAGGCAATCGACTGCTGTACACGCGCCGGTCGAAAGCCAAAGTGCCGCATCACGCTGTCCAAATCGGCCACTTCCGGCACAAAAAAACGGTCGGCAAAGTAACGACTGACGGGCGGCCAATACCACCAGCTAAAGAGAACGGCCGTTAATGGGGGCATGAGCGCCATGGGCAGTTTAACAGGAATGCGCGGCTTGCGGGTGGCATTCAAGAGCATCGCTACCAGTTCTTTGTAGGTAAATCGTTCGTCTCCCGCCAGGGTGATGGTTTTACCAACCAGGTCGGGACGTTCCAATGTTTGCACGAGGCAGCGGACATAATCTTCTACCCACAATGGCTGCACGGGCATATTGCCGCCGCCGGGCAGCCACACAAACGGCCAGCTCCATTGTGCCATGGAGATGATGAGTTCAAAGTAGCGGTCGGCACGGCCGTAAAGGGTGGCGGTACGTAAAATGGTGTAGGGAATGTGGCTGTGGCGAACCAACCGCTCAATCTCTCCTTTGGCACGCAGCAGCGGCTGAATGGCGTTGGGGTCTGCACCAATGCGGCTGGGAATGATGAGGTGGCGCACACCGGCACGGCGCGATTCTTCAATCAGGCGCTCTGTGCCTTCCACGTCTACGTGCTGCAGCAGGCGGTTGCGTCCCCGGGATTCGCTGCCGGCCAGGTGGATGACGGTTTCGATGCCATCGAGCTGCTGGCGTAGGGCGATGGGGTTATTGATACGGCCGTTGTATGGCCGGGCGGGTATATTTTCGCGGGACAGCCGCGCCATGAGTGACCGGCCGATGAATCCGGTGGAGCCTGTGACGAGAATCATGGGGGAATTGTATGGTAAAGCGACAGGCAGACAAGGGTGATGGCAGGTATAATGGCGGCTTATGACACGTTTTGCTGTAATTGGCCCAACCTATCCTTACCGGGGAGGCATTGCCCATTATACAACGCTGCTGACGCGCCATTTACGAAAAGAAGGGCATGAGGTGCTGCTGGTTTCTTTTTCGCGGCAGTATCCGAAATGGCTGTTTCCGGGTAAAAGTGATAAAGATCCCAGTGAACGGCCGTTGCAAACTGAAGCGGAATATCTCCTGGATGGCTTGAACCCTATGACGTGGTGGCGCACAATCAAGCGTCTGCGCGCCTGGCAGCCAGATGTGGTGGTGATGCAGTGGTGGGTTCCCTATTGGGCGCCGGCATGGACTGTGCTGACACGTGCTGTCAAACGCTTACCTAATTCTCCCCGGCTGGTCGTTATCTGCCATAATGTGCTGCCCCATGAACAAGGGCGCTTACAGCGTGTCTTGCCGTTCATTATTCGGCTGGCAATCGGTCAGGCAGATAGTTTTGTGCTGCATTCTCAAGCGGATGCCCAGGTACTGAAGCGCATTTTACCATCGGCAGCAGCACAGGTTGCCCCTTTGCCAACTTACGCGAATCTGGCCGATGGTGCGGATATGATACTGCCGTTTGCTTTGCCGGATGACAGGCCTTTGTTATTATTCGCGGGTTTTGTACGGCCGTATAAAGGGCTGGATATTTTAATTGAAGCCCTGCCCCTGGTTTTAGCAAAAATGCCTGTCCACCTATTAGCAGCCGGTGAATTTTGGCAAGGAAGCGAAATGTATCAGAAGCAAATTGAAAGGTTGGATATTGGCAATGCAGTGACAATTGTGGATAAATATTTGCCCGATGAGATGTTAGTAGCTTGCATGCGTCGGGCAGATGTGGTTGTACTGCCGTATCGTAGTGCTACTCAAAGTGCTGTTGTACAAATGGCCTTTGGGCAAGGCACACCGGTGATTACTACAAATGTAGGTGGATTGGGCGAGGTGGTGGCAAACGGCCGTACCGGGTTGGTTGTACCACCGGAAGACCCACAGGCATTGGCCGCCGCTATTTGTCGTTACTTTCGGGAAGAGATGGGAGAACGGATGAGAGGAGTGATACAGCAGGAAAACGGCCGTTTTTCGTGGGACGCGCTTATTGACCGTCTAAAACAACTTTCGGAAACCAATGATCAGGGGAAAGATTGTGGATAATTTCAGTTTATTATGTTGTCCACGTTGTCATGGAGAGTTACATTCTGGCGCTTGCACTCAATGCCAGACCCACTATAAAGAAACATTGGGAATTTTGGATTTGCGGTGGCCTCATCCAAAGCCAATGAGTCAGGCAGAAAGGGCGCTTCTTTTTAAGCTCATTGATAATTACCATAAAGTTGGGTTTTCAGAACTGGTGGCAATGCGTTTTCAAAACAGCCAACTGCCAACAGATATTCAGCAAGAGTATGAAGAATACGCGCAAAAACCCATATCACGCAGCAAGAAAATGCTGGATATGTTTCGAAAACGGTTCATAGAACGATTTTCTTTGCCGGAATTTGGTGTGGCATTGGATATTGGCTGTGGGATCGGGGCAAGCAGTTTTCTGTTAGCCTCCCAGTTCGATCAGGTAGTCGGAATTGATGTGGATTTGATAAGTCTGATTTTGGCTCGAAAGTTTTTAGAAGAACAAGGGATAAATAACGTCGTATTGGCTCAGGCGTATGCTCAGAAAATCCCCCTGCCAGAAGAAAGTGTCCACTATGCAGTCGCTCAAAATGTGGTGGAACATCTTTTTGATGTGAAAAGTGCATTCAAAGAGGTTCATCGTGTTTTGATTAAGGGGGGAGGCTTTGTAGCAGATTCCCGAAATCGTTATGATTTGCTCTGGAAAGAACCGCACGTGAAGATTCGTTGGGTTGGGTTTTGGCCCCGTCGGTGGCAAGCCTGGTACGTGTGGCACCGAAAGCGAATCGTGTATGATCATGCTCAATTGCTGTCACTACCGGAGTTGAAACGGTATGCCCAACAGGTATTTGGCGCGCAGGCGTTTGTCGGATTTCCATTGAGTACAGCTTACGGCCGTTCTCCCCAGTGGGATGTGTGGATCAGGTGGTTAGAAAAGACGCCCGGATTAGGGTGGTTAGGCCTGTTTTTCTTTCCTTCTCACTTGTTGGCAGCCCAAAAACAGTTGGAACCCGCAAGTAAAAACACGGTAACGGAGAAGGAAGGATGAAAACGGCCGTTATTATTCCCAGTTTGAACTCCCCCTTAATTAATCAGGTCATTTATGCCCTTTTGGATCAGCAAATCAAACCATCAGAAATCATTATTATAGGCAAAGACGATCTGCATTTAATCCCAACTGAAGCACCAGTTCGCTTTATAGATACAGGCAAACCAGTGTTCGCTTCTGTGGCTCGCAACCGAGGGGCAGAAGCATCAAATGCCGAACTGCTAGTTTTTTTGGATAGCGACTGCATCCCAACTCCAACTTGGTTAGCGGAACATATTAAGGCACATAAAGCAGGCTACAAAGTTGTAAGTGGCAGTGTACTACCAGAAGGTGAAAATTTTTGGCATCTTACCTACAATCTAACTCTGTTTCACGAAATCTTGACCTTTAACCCTCCTGGCCCTCGTGATTTTTTGGCTACAATCAATCTATCTGTAAAACGAGAGGTATTTGAAACAGTAGGTGGAATGAGCGAAACAATCAATCGCGTTGAAGACGTGGACTGGACAACACGAATGAGACGAGCAGGTATTCAACCTCATTTTTGGCCTCAAGCAACTGTCAGGCATCTACACAACCGCAAAAAGGCCGCTTCTGTTTGGCGAGATTGTGCATTATCTGGCTACCATATGCGTCGCTTACGATTAGAACACCAGGATTTATTACAAGCACCAGCTATTTTGCGTTACCCGCGACTTATATGGTGGTTTTCACCATTTATTGCTGCTTGGGCAACCGGACGTATCCTTTGGAAACGACCGTTAATTTTTAAGCAATATTGGCAAACCATTCCAGCTATTTATCTAACAAAAATCGCCTGGTGCTGGGGAGCCAGTCGCACAACAGAACCAGTATGAACTACCCGCCCATCCTCGCAATTATTCTAAACTGGCAACAGCCGGAAATCACCATCGAAGTGGTCCAGACACTGCAAGCCAGCACCTACCCTTCAATAAACATCCTGGTCATAGACAATGGCTCTCGCGACAATTCAGCAGCCATTCTAAAAACAGCCCTACCAGACGTAACAGTAATTTCCCTGCCAGAAAACCGTGGCTTCGCCAGCGGTTGCAACTGGGGACTCAAATGGGCACGAGAACACGGATACTCCTGGGCTTTTCTGCTCAACAATGATGCCTTTGTCACCCCCAAAACCCTGCAAAACCTCATGGAAGCGGCCGAACCAGATGTTGCATTACTCTCACCCAAAATATTCTATGAGCAAAAACCCCAATACATTTGGTTTGCAGGCGGCAACCAACATCCCAAACTACTGGAAATGCGCAACAGAGGCGAAGGCGAACCAGACGCACCCAAATGGCAACAAACACGAGATGTAGATTATCTGGTAGGAACAGCCCTGCTGGTCAATTTGGCCGTCGTTTTCCATGTTGGCCTTCTGGATGAACAATTCTTCATGTATTACGAAGATTTAGATTGGTCAATCCGGCTCCGAGAAGCTGGCTACAAGCTCCGTCTGGTCGCCAACGCGCATTTATACCATCGTGTATCATTCAGTAGTGGTGGTACAGAAACCCCTCTCAAACTTTACCATCAGGCCAAAAGTAGTGTCATTTTCTTCCGCCGTTATGCTCATAAAGGCTGCCCATATCTCATTCTTCTCTATCGCACGGGCAGCATACTAAAACGCATCTTCTATTTGTTAATCAGAGGGAAAATAAAATCAATTATCGCCCATTTGCACGGACTAATAGATGGGTGGCATACATCAAGCACAAAAAAAGGGTAAGGACTTTCGCCCCTACCCTTTGCATTACTCTAGTTTTGCATTAGCTTTTACTGGCCAACACCATTGTAAACACTGGCGCGGTTGCTGTAAATAATGTTGTTCACAGCAACCAACTTGCTGCCAGCGGGGCCTTCAACAATAATGCCACCAATAAAACTCTCTCCCAGGCTGTTGAAAGAAGAAGAAGAAAGGTCACCGCCATTGCGTGTGTTCATACCAAAAGCGGCACCAGAGGCCAAATCACCAGGCAAGCTGGTGCCGTTAAATGTTGCCACTGTGTTGCCTGCTTGATCGATGTAGGTTACTGTCAAATCGCTGGCAGCGACCGTGGTTGTACCAATGTTTTGCAAGTTTATTGCAGACCATTGTGCCCAACTGCCGCTCACAACACGACGATATTGAGCGGGTATGAAGATTTTACTAGATGCACTGCTGTCAGAAACCAGTGCGTACATACCTGCATAGCCGGCAGTACCCCAGTTCGTAATACCTGTACCAATCAGCGGGATATTATTGTCAGATGTAATCTTTACAGAGCCGTCCCAGCTTGTACCCAAGGGGTCAAATTCGCTGGCTGCGACTGATGCGCCATTCTTGGTGTTCAGACCAATGGCCGAACCAGCAGGGACAGTGGTGTTAATTGTCAGGGCAGGTGTGCCAGACGTATCACCACGAGTGAAGTATTCCACTGTAATGGGTGCATCGTTATTGGGATCGGTATTTTGAATGTTGATGGCGGAGAACAAGGTGTATTCTGCATCACTGGCATTCAACTTAAACCGGAAATGTGACGGAGCGTATAATACTGTGCCCTGATCAGCTGAGGTCAATGCCTGATAGGCAGCTGCACGATTGCTCCATGCTGCGGTGGAAGCACCTGCTAACAATGGGCCGGAAGAAGTTGCTGTAATGGAACCATCAGCTACAGAATCTGTCCAGCCGGAGCAGCTTGGTGGTGTACGCATGTCATAGGTTTTTGAACCAAACGCAGCAAGTGTTTCACTGCAAGTTCCAAGCTTATTGCCGGAACGATCATAGAAGTCAACAGTCACAGTAGCGCTGGCATTTTCTGTATTCTGGATAGTTACGCGTGAAGCAATACCTGAAAAACGCCATACTGATGGGAAAAAGACTGTAGCAGCAGGAGCTGATGTCCCGTTATACGCAGCTTGCGTAGTTTGTCCAGAGGAGGCAGTTACGCCTGTGTTCTTAATACTTACGACTGAAGCCAATGGCTGGTCGGAAGAAACAACGGCCGTTCCTTGAAAACCACTTGGCAACGGTTCATCTTGCGTTTTCACCTCAGTTACCGCACCTGTTGCCAAAGAAACACCGCTGTGCGTGTATTGGACAGTACCGCTTGCATCATAATAGGTTACAACAACTGTAGCTGTACCTGTGCCTGCATTTTGCAATACCGCATTAGTTACTGCGTTACCAGCATCAGGGTATGTTTGGGCCAAAGCTGTGGCAATAAATAACAGCGATACGACCAAGACCAATGTTGGGATAAAGAATCGTTTCTTCATTATGTGAATCTCCTTTGCTAAAAATGCCTAAACTAGAGTATGTTGGTTAAATTGTAGGGGATGTAAGTCTATATTCAATACTCCCAATGGATTATTTTTGGGGTTATTGACAAAATTTATGGGTGGATTTTGGTTAATTTCACATTATTACAGAACACAACTTGCTTTATGTCGATGAGTGAGTTGTATCTAAAAATTGTTCCAGATGAGTCACAGTTTGCTTCCAATCATGGTGAATCTCAATAAATTTCCGGCCGTTTTGGGCCAACCGTTTCCATTCCGATTCGTCTTCTAACAGCCTGAGAACAGCCTCAGCCATTACCTGGGGGTCTGGTGGCACGATATACAGATCACGGCCGTTTTGCGCCCCGGTGCCAGAATTGCCAATGGTTGTTGCGACTACAGGACGCCCACTGGCTAATCCGTTTAACGTCTTGACAATAATGCCCCCGCCGGTAAACAGTGGAACGACACAAATAGTTGCCTGCGCATAATATGGCTTCAGGTCAGGTACTTCACCAGTCACAGTAATACCCGGATTACTGGCCAATGCCTGCACAGTCGGTGTGGGCTGGCTGCCAACAATCATAAATTGAATGTCAGGTATCCTGGCTTGAAGCAAAGGGAAAACTTGTTTGGCGAAGTAGGTAACGGCCGTTACATTGGCCGGAATATACATAGCCCCCACAAAAAGCAATACCGGTGGCTGCATGTGTCGTTCAATAGGAATATCTGTCAATTGCTCCAGCCCTTCAAACCAGGGTGGTAAAATAGCGACTCGTTGTTGGGGCGCAAATTCTTGCACCAGTTGGGCATCCTTTTGGGAACGAACAAACACGCCATCGTAATTTTGCAGATGGCTGGTTTCTCGCCAGGTTGTTCTGAGCCAATCAAAGCCAGCCCACAGACGTGATAACGGCCGTTTTTCATCTCGAAAATATTGGTGTGCCACTACAAAAAACAAATCTACCTCGTCAAGCACAGTTGGTACTGGCTGAATATAACGGCCGTATTCCGCCATCATGCCATCCACCACAGCCACATCAAAGACCTGTCGCTGCAACAAGCGACGCAGGGCATACACATACCGCCACGAAAAATTACGGCCGTACACCTTTGGCTTAACAAACCGCCACCACGCCCGCACCAAACGCGCCCACACATGATCAGCATAAGGCACAACCACAACCTCTGCACACAAATCCTGCATCTCTTCCAGCCCAATCGCATCCCTGGCAGGTACAAAAGCAATTAACGACACCTGATGAGACTGAGCCAGCGAGGCAATATAGTGGTACGTATCCAGTCGTCCACTATCCCGCACCCGTGAGTGCGGCAAAAAACGACAAACAAATAAAATCCGCATCACAATCCACTCGGCTCTTTACGCTTCACCAACGAAAGATTTTCCAAATCCACAAAAGCAATTGTCCCGGTTATCCACAGCAATACCGCAAACATAACCATTGCACCCAAAAACGCCAACAGCGAACTTTGCCGCCACAACGCCCCAAAAACCAAACTACTTAGCCCCATACAAAATACCGGCTTCCAAATAGAACGCTTCCAATCCAGGTGAATAAGCTGGCTGACATACCAAAAATTTTGCCCAAACCTAACCAAAATCGTACCTACGGCCGCCATCCCCGCCCCCCAAACACCAAATCGGGGAATCAACAAGACATTAAGCAGCAAACTGGCAGCATTTCCAACCAACGCGACATTGACACCAAGTCGTTCATTATCACTGGCCAGAATTGTGCGGTAAAGAATTCGGGAAAGGAAAGAAGGCAAAATACCCAGTGCCACCAATCGCATCACATCAATTGAGGGAACATATGCCGGCCCAAACACAAGAAGGATCATTTTGTCGGCAAAGGCAATGGTAAAGAGCATGACCGGAAAAATCAGAACAGCCAGTAATTTGAACAACCAGTTTACCAAAAAGGTAAATCGCTCCAACGATTTGACATAAGCACGAGACAGGCCGGGAAACAGTGCCCCCATCAAGGCTGGGGCAAGCATATAGAGTAGTTGGATGAACATAACACCAGTGGCATAAATACCTACCGCATCTGTATCCCATAATTTGGATAAAAATATGCGGTCTATCTGACGAAATACTTCACTGGTGGAAACAATGATAAAGAAAGGCAGTGCCTGACGAAATAAAAGGCGAATGCCTGAAAGATGGAAGCGCAGCGAAATGGGGGAAAAATGGCGTCTCAGAATAAAGAGGTAGGCTGTGCAGTTAAAGAGATGGTAAGCACCTAGTACCCAAAAAAGGACGGTAATGTCAAATCCGTTAGCCAGCAGATATATTGAACCCGCGATGCGGAGCAGGGTTGCCGGTAACCTGACGTACACAATCCATTCCATTCGCTCAACGCCCTGAATGATGGCCTCTAGCAAGACGGATTCGGTTTGCGGGATGACAGCGAGGAGTACACCCAAAATGATGAGTGATTCGATGGCTGGAGGATAGTTCAGAAAACGGGTAAGGGTTATCATGCCAACGGCCGTTACAATCCCCATCCCCAAACCAATCAATCCGCTGTTCACCAACAGTTCGGGTACTTGCCGATGGTCGCGGGCAATTTGACGTGGCAGGAGGCTCACCATGCCCCAGGGTGCAATCGTGGCCCCAATTAGTACAAAGGTGTAAGCGGTGCTGTAATCACCCCACGCCTCACGCCCTAAAATGCGGGCAACATACCAAGGCAATATGAAAGAAATGGCTCGCTCTAGTAATACGGAAAGTGATAACGCAGTGGAGTTTTTGAAGACGCGGCGTGTGGTGCTCATAATCAGTCAAGATACCCCAGATTGCGTAGTCTTTCTTCAACAGCGCTGGCATCTTCTTCGGGGATGTCTGGTTGGTTGGCAAGAGGGGAAACGGCCGTATCCGCCACAAATGTTAGCTCCGGCCGATGTTCAGCCACAAACAGTTCGCCCAAAACACGCCCATCCATATACTCTGAAATGGGCACATCGAGCGCCGCCAGCACAGTCGGGGCAATATCCTGCAAAGCACTTTCGCCCAACGATTGTTGCGCAATGACACCAGGTCGCCAGGCTAACAAAATACCATTCGGCGCATGATTGCCTGTGTAGGGAAGGGAAACATCGAACACGGCCGTTTCCCTGTCCAGTTTACTTTCTATCAGGTAATTATGTGTTGGTTCGTCAGCTGTGCGCCACGGTTCTACAATTAAATCCGGCGCAGCTTCTGCATATGGGCCGTGATACAATGCCTCACGAAAATAGACATCTGCAATCGGAGAACGGCCGTTTTGGGCATCACGCACCGCCAGCAACTTGTCCCGTATTTCTACCCGCAATGCCTCATAATCATCTGGAGACACAATCCCTGCCGGTTCACGCCCTTTCAAATTAATTCGTATGCCGCCATCCGGCGCATAATACAATTTGGTTCTGGACCAATCAATTGCCTGAGTAAACGTAGCCACCTTCAACTGCGATGGCCCCCATTCAGCAGGCAATAGCCATCGCTTGATTCGCTTTGCCAGTGGGACAGTTTTCAGGCGTATTAACAGTTTATTCAATTGGGAAACGGCCGTTTCCGACGCACGCAGCGACAAATACCCCTCTTGTTGCAGCCACCGGTTCACAAAAAACCGGCGTCCCACACCATTAAAACCATGATCAGACATCACTAAAACAATGGCATCATCCGGCAAAACCGTCAAAATCTCTCCCAGCGCATCATCCAACTGGCGTAAATGTGCCCCATGCTCTGGTGTATCCCACAAAAAATGCTGCAATCTATCCAAACCGGTAAATACAACCACAAAGCAATCCCAGGCTTCTTCGGTTAGCAACCAGCGCGCCAACGCCACCTGTTGTTGGGTAAACGCGCTGACACGCGCCCCAACCACTGACTTATCCTGGCCCCCCTCACTGGCATCAAACAAATACGGCTCAAAACGAGTCAAAATTTTCTCCTGTAATGCCTGCGGATGGGTAAACGTTACGTGTTTGCCTGGTGTCAGCATCCCGCCCACCAAAAAACCATTTACCGGTCGGGGTGGATACGTAAAAGGCACATTCACCAGGCCCACCCGCTTGCCCGCGTCACCCAAATAGTCCCAAAAGCGGCGTGCGCCCACGTGACGACTATCGGCCAATGAAAAATGGTAACTGCCTGGCTGGTGGCGAACAAATCCAAAGATGCCATGCTTACCCGGATTCACACCAGTGGCGAATGTACTCCAGGCAACAGAGCTTTCTGGCCGAATGGTTGAGCGCAATGGCCCAAAACTGCCTTCAGCCTGTAACCGTGCCAACACTGGCAGCCGTCCGGCATCTATTTCGGGTTGTAACACGCGCCAGTCTGCACCATCTAATCCAATAATCACTAACTTGTGTTTTGCCATGCCTACTCCAGGTACCCTAAACTTCGCAGATGTTTGGCCACTTCTGCTTCTTCAGCCTCAGAATATGTAGCGGTTTCCAGCATTATGTCATCTTCGTCAGTAACATCTTGGTATGTGGGTGGATTTTCTGCCCAATATGCTGGCGTAAATATCTCTTGCAAAATACGGCCGTCAAAATCATTGGGGATCGGTTGTCCCATTAAATAAAGAATGGTTGGTGGCACATCTACCAGACGTAAACCGGGTATATCAGCCCTGGCAGTTATTTGCGGCCCTCTGGCCACAAAAATTCCGTCAGAACGGTGTTCTCCAGATCGAAAAGGGGCAAATCGTTCTATCAATTCACCGCCAGCCACAGAGCCTGCACCGACATACTCCGGCTTTAAGACCAAAATAATATCGGGGAATTGGGCAACGTAAGGGCCACTGAAAATTTCTTCTCGTCGGGCAACGCGCTCAACAATTGGCTGTCCTGTCTGTGGATCGCGCATCTGTTGCAGCGTTTCGATGATTTTTGTGCGAATGGTTTCGTAGGCCTGCCCGGTATGAACAATTCCTTCTCTATGTTCTCCGACTGTGTTTATTTCTATGCCACCTACATTAAAGTAAATAGGTACGAAAAAAGCTTGTGTTTTTTTCCACACAATGTCGCTGTTTTTGCCACCGGCTTTGGCCTTGTCTGTCAGGTTATCTTGCATTTCCTGGGACATAATGCGGCGGGCGAGGCGTTTTAGCCAGGGCACGCGCCCAACTTTCATGCGCCAAAAGGCCAGGCTAAACGGGTTGGCTGTTTGCCGGGCGGTGAGCAAGCCCTGTTGCTCCAGCCAAAGGTTGACGTTGAATCGTTTGGTGGGAGATGTGCCAAAGCCGTGGTCGGACATGAGGAGAATGTGGGTGTCAGGGCCAACGGCCGTTACCAGTTTTTCGATGCTGGCGTCTAATTCCTGGAAATATGCCAGGAGGGATGTTAGAAGCGGAGAAGGTGTGTCAGGAAACGGCCGTTTTCCCCACAATGGTTCCAGGTCATCCCAGAAAAAATGGTTTACCCGATCCGTACCTGTGAACACAACCATAAAAAAGTCCCACGACTCCTGCTGTAACAGATGCTCACAAACGGCCGTTCGTTTCTGTGTCACGTCCCGAATGTCTGCCAGCATTTCCTCTTTGGGCGGCAGCCCGTACCGCCGGAACGAATCCCCTTCGCGGATAAAATTCACATCAATTCGATACGCATCCAATTCAGCTGCCAGCTCTGGCGGGTATGTAAATTCGGTTGAATCAGCTGGCGTCATCATGCCTGTCACCATGACGCCATTAACCTGGCGTGGCGGATAAGTGAGTGGGACGTTGATCACAGCGACTCGCTTTCCAGCCTGACTAAGCCAATGCCATAACGGCCGTTTCAGCCGCCGCGCATCCACAAACCCCAAAGAGTTTGTATAATAATCAAACCGTTCCGCCCACTGAAACGACAAAATCCCATGCCGACCCGGATCATGTCCCGTTGCAAACGTACTCCAAGCCGTTGCTGTAAATGGTGGTACGGTAGAAGCCAAACGCCCCCAACTCCCCTCATCCAGCAAACCAGCCAAAAAAGGCATCTGCCCGCGCTGCACCAACGGCAAAATCAAATCAAACGTCCCACCGTCCAACCCAATCACAAGCACACGAGACATCGTTTCTACTCCCACACCGCTATGGCGTTCCGCACCAGGCAGGCCACTGATCCAACCCCGGTGCAAACGTCAACGGTTGAGAATTACTGCCATCCTTATTCATCAAAAACAAATCCATTTCATCCTCAAAACCAGCAGAATACACAATCAAATCATTCCCCACCCATTCCGGGAAACGCTCATCCGCACCATCATCAGAAATTTGTCGTTCATTTCTCCCATCCGGTTGAACAACAAATAAATCATAATCCCCCCCATCTTTGCGGCTAAACACGATAGCACTCCCATCAGGCGACCAGGCCGGATCAAAATCAGAACCATCATGATTCGTCAATCGCGTTACCACATCCATTGCCGGGTAATTAGTCACATACAGTTCCCAATTCCCATCGCGCGTACTGGCAAACACAAGCTGCGAACCATCAGGTGACCAGGCTGGCATGGCATTGTCAAAACCTGTTTCAGGCATACATCCCAATTCGTTTCCCTGAGAATCAACAAAACAGACATTCAATCTCTGTCCCGAGTTGTTTTGGTAGGCGATAATATTTCCATTTGATGACCACGCCGCTGCCCAATCATAAGAATCACTATGATTAAGGAAAGGGCCTACTACACTGCCATCTGCCGATTCACGATACAACGAAAAATCCATATCCGATCCTGTACCTACCGTAAAAATCAATTCGCGGCAATCTGGTGACCAATCCGGCTCAGTGGCTTGTGCAAACCCTTGACTCAACTCTTGTAATTGTCCCGTTGTGCCATCAAGAATCACAACTTGTAAATTCCCACTCAATTGGTTCGTTTGGAATGCAATCTTACCGGGAAACTTTGGTGGTGGTCCCAAAGGTATTTGTGTAGCATCTGTAACATTTGCATTCACAGCAGGATAAGCAACTGCCGGATACCCCTTGCTATCCTCCAAAAATACACCTTCATTCGTATTACTTACATCAGATTGCGAATTTTGGCATGCACTCATTAAAAACACAGAAAAAAACAAAAAAATTATCGCTAAATTTCGTTTCATGATTAAACATAACTCCTTCGCCACTTTTGCGACAAACAACGTCTTAAAACAAACAGAAATTAGAGTAACATTTTCCACATTCCTCGCCAAATTGATTACTATGCACAGCTCCCAATCTGTCACCCGATTTACCTTGATAATTTACATGGTATAGCCATAATTACTTATATGTACATTTCTCGTATCGTACCATCTTCATTAATCGGGCTTTTTTCTTTTACCCTGCTGTCCCTCAACACCATTTTTTGGTGTGTGCCTTTGTATCTCTTTG